>JAEYWW010000349.1 GCA_023428805.1 Armatimonadota bacterium
AGGTCGAGCACTCCGACAGACCTGCACCTCTGGAGAGGTGCACCATTCCGTTGATCTGGCACGAGAGCGGCAGGCCGCCTCCTGCGGAAGTGAAAGCGGCCATGTCTGACCGCACTCCAAGCAAACACTCCCGAGGGTGAAGCCCACACCAAAACCTGGGAGTGCTTTTACATGACAGTTAGGCAGGACCTGGAGCACAATGAACTGGAATGCGTGTTTTGGTGTTTGAAAACAACCTGATGTGGTCGGCAAGACTGCAGAAATCCCTCACGGCTCTCGGGCATGAGGCGGTGATTTACGACAGGCTGCCGGACGACATCCGGCCAGCCAGCGCGGCCATCATCAACCTGGGCATCGAAGAGTTTGCGGATCAGGCGTGGATCAACACGCTGAGGGAGAATGGCATCTACACCATCGGCCACGCGGGGCACAAGGAGAAGCCGCTGCTGCAACACGGCAAGGAAGCAGGGTGCGACCGCATCGTCAGCAACTCCCTCCTGACGTTCAAACTCGATCAGATTCTTGCGGAGATTCCCAAGCCTGCTGCTTGATGGAACACTTCTTGCGTGGCTTCGTCAATAGAAGTGTCAGTCCACGCAAGATGCGGAAACTGCACCATCTCCTCCACAGGCCACTTGTCCCCATCAGGTGGCCTGCTCCATTTATTCTCCCACTCAAGCCGAGTGATCCTGGTCAATCCGCTCGCGGATATCGGGAATCGGAGGGCGGTCGTTATTGATTGCCAGGGCATTCAGTTTGTCATGAAGGTCTTCGAGGGAACGCTCAATGCGGTCGATGCGATGAGAAGTGTTATCCTGCAAGTTGTCCCTCTGTTGGTGAATAATCTCCGCCATTTTGCGCTGGTGGGCGGTCAAAAGAGCGACGATGGGAATCATCAGAGCGGTGATGGGAATCATGATCCCGAGGATAGCGACGATATCCATATAAAGCCCTCTTACGCTCCCAGTTTATCCGGGTTGACCCGTCCCAAACAAATCGCCCAAATTCACCCGCCCTTCGTAGATCGCCTTCCCCACAACTACCCCCTGCACACCCGTCAGCCGCAACTTCTCTAGATCGTCTTGACAGGACACCCCTCCGCTGGCAATAACCCCTTCGCCCAACTCATGAACGCAGGCCGTCATCAACTGGAAATTCGGGCCGGACAACATCCCGTCTGTGGCTATGTCGGTGATGATGAACCAACGGCACCCCATCTCCTTGAACCTCCGCGCGAGCATCAAACCGTCCTCCCCGCCCTCGGTCCAGCCTTCGGTGGCAGCGCGTCCGTCCTTCATATCGACTCCTGCAACCGCCCTCTCGCCGAGCGACTCGAAAACCTGAGCCGCCAAATCCAAATCGCGTGCGATGGCGGTCCCGAAGATCACACGTTCGGCCCCCGATTCCAAAATCACTCTTGCAGACTCGAGCGAACGAACGCCGCCGCCCGTCTGAATCCGCAGCTTCGTCGCCGCACGGATGCGCTCAAAGACCGCCGTATTGACGGGCTTCCCCGCCCTCGCTCCGTCGAGGTCCACCAGATGCAGCCACTCCGAACCCGCATCTTCGAACGACTTTGCGGCATCCAAGGGGTCTTCGTAATAGGTGACCGACTCCGCATAATCACCCTGCGACAAGCGAACGCACTTGCCCCCCAACACATCGATCGCCGGGTAGATCACCATTCGACAAAATTCCTCAGGATGCGGAGGCCGACTTCCCCGCTTTTCTCGGGATGAAACTGCGTCCCCCAGACATTCCCCGCCTGCACGGCTGAAGCAAACCGGACCCCGTACTCAGTCCACGACGCGGCGTGTTCCGGCTGGCAGTCGGTATAGAACGAGTGGACGAAATAGACTTGGCTACCCTCCTCGATCCCGCGGAACAGTCCGTCATTCTGAGCGATTGCGAGCGAGGTCCAGCCCATGTGCGGAACCTTCAACCCGCGGTCTTTCGGCAGCTCGCGCACCCTCCCGGGAAGCAGGCCCAAACCCTCACATTCGCGCACTTCCTCGCCGGATTCAAACAAAAGCTGCTGCCCGAGGCAGATTCCCATAACCAATTGTCCGGACTCGGCAAAGCGCCGAATCTCCGCCCGCAGGGGCAGAATCCGCTCCATCGCGGCGGGAAAAGCGCCGACTCCCGGGATCAGAAGCTTGTCGATGCCGGACAAATCCTGCTGAATCCGGCACGCGCCTCCCAGATGCTGAATGGCCTTCTCGACTGACCGGAGGTTGCCCATCCCGTAGTCGAGGATGCCGATCAATCCAGAGACCCCTTTGTCGAGCTCGGGCCGTTGCGGTCCACCGGCTCGACCGCCATGCGAATCGCACAGCCGAATCCCTTGAACATCGCCTCGGCGACATGGTGGTCGTTTTCGCCGGCAATCTTTCGGATATGGAGGGTGATGCCCGCGTTCTGGGCGAAGGCGCGGAAGAACTCGTGGATGCACTCCGTCGCGAGCCCGCCGATCCATTCGCGCTTGAAATCCGCATCCATCACCAGCAGTCCGCGCCCGCTCAGGTCCACCGCGACCAGGACGAGGGCTTCGTCCATCGGCAGATGAACGCTGGCGTAGCGGCGGAACGCCTTGTCATGAGCGATGGCCTGGCGGAAAGCCTGACCAAGGCAGATCCCGCAATCTTCGACCGTGTGGTGGTCGTCCACGTGCAGGTCGCCTTCGGCTTTCATTCCCAGGTCGATTTCGCCATGGAAGGCGAAGAGTTGAAGCATATGGTCGAAAAATCCGATGCCCGTTGCGATGTCCCGCCGGCTGCCCCCGTCCAGGTCCAGCACCACGCTGATCTTGGTTTCGTTCGTCTCCCGCTCAATTTCACCGTAGCGGATGCTCCCCGAGGGCTTGCTCATGGTCTGTCTATTGTAGCCTGAGTTCGTTGGACCTCAATTGCGATGTCCCTCTGGCACTCTGTTGGCCCTGCCGTGTGCCCTTGGGCCGAACATACGTGCCCCCATCCTTCGCAGATTTCCTCCCATGTAAAGTCACCCCCCAACGGAGGCTTGACCCCTGCCTCCCTATAGAAATCATTTCGAGTTTTACGATCCTCGTTCTGCCGCTTTCGCCACCCACGGCGCACACGGACGCATTCGGAGTCGTCATCGTGCAGAATGTAGCGCCCCCACTCAGCGTTAACCCATCGCCATACGATGTCGGCATACGGCACAAGGGTCCGCTCCTGCTCCCAAAATTCAGGCGGATGGCTCATCCAAATTCCCGGCTCAACTTCTCTCCGAGGCACAACAAGGTGCAGGTGTTCATGGATCAAAACATGACGCATGACTTGAATCGGCAGCCATGGCACATTGAAGATGGAGTGCAAGTAGATGCGGGGAGGATTGCTTTTCGTCTGAATGCACGCCAACGTTGCATGATCCATAATCACCACTTCTGGAGCCACGAGCAACCCGTGCCCCACAATCTCCGCTGCTTCTCGATTGATCTGATCAAGGTCGAAGTCGAAGAGTGCCAACTCAAGCGAATCAAGTCCTCTTGCTTTCGCCATCCATCACTCCTCAAACAAACTTTGATCCTGCGCCGCGACCTTCTTGCCGACGCCCATCTCCGCGCTGATCCGGTAACTGTGCGGGATGGTGGCTTCTTCGCCTCGCTCCAGAATCCCCCGCGTCGTCAGAATCTGGAAGCGCGGGATCTTTTTCTGTCCGGGCCAGTCCGCGTAGCCCATCGCCTCCGCTTCCAGCTTCATCTCCTTGGTCGGCTCCCGCTGCGCGATCATGATGCCGAACACGGCATTCTCCCGCTCGATCACCCGCGCGAAATCGCGGACATTGCTCAGATTCAGCGAGTTGCCGCCCTTCACCTGGATCACGCCTTCGCGGTAGCTGCCGCTGGTGTCCCAGAGCTGGATCACGCCGTCTTTGCCCCGGTCCGCGCCCTTCTTGTCGCTGTAGCGTCCGCCCACCAGCGTCACCGCCCACTGCTCGAACGGCTTGTGGTTCTGATGCTCGGTGGATTTGAACAGGGCGATGGCGGCGTCCTCGTCCTTCGGCGTTCCCAGCAGTTCATAGTCCAGTTCGCGCCCCTCCACCTTCTCCGCATGCAGCCGGTCCAGAACTTCGTTGATCGCCAGATAGGTCACGTCGATCCCGATCCACTTCCGCCCCATCCGCTCGGCGGCCACCAACGCGGTTCCGCACCCGGCGAACGGGTCCATCACCACATCGCCCTCATCGGTCGAAGCGGCGATGATGCGCTCGAGGAGGGCAAGGGGCTTCTGAGTGGGATAGCCGCGCCGCTCAGATGCGAGATTATGGATGGGGCGAATGTCTGTGATTACATCTTGAATGGCAACACCGGGCAGGTCTTCGGGATATTGCTTGAGACGTGGCATTCCACCTTCTTTCTTAGGCCAGTGAAGTCTTCCTTCTGAATGCAATCGATCAAGCTCAGATGGCAAGTAAGCCCAGTGACGACCCTTGACTCGCACATTGATTCCTTTCCAGTCCTCGCCCGACGGTCCATTTCGTGTACCGTCTCCGGTTAGATCCATTCTTTTATATCTTCTGCCTTCTCCATCGACAGAATCAAAGAAAGTGTTGATGTATTCGTTACTGAAAGGTGTGTATTGTGGTCGCCATTTGTAGTTTCCAGTTTTTCGATACATGAGAATTGTATCATGAACTGGTCCCCAACGTTTTGCACTACTATGCGCACTCGTACGCTTCCAGACTATCTCGCTCGCAAAATTCTCCGGCCCAAACACAACGTCGAGAATGATCTTGAGATAGTGGCTCGCCACCGGGTCGCAGTGGAGGTAGAGCGAGCCGGTCTTTTTGAGCTTCCGGTGCAGCTCCAGCAGACGCGGGGCCATCATGAGCAGGTAGGCCATCATCTCGGAGGGGCCGAGGATGCGGTGGAGCGCGTCGATCAGGTCGAAGAGCTCGGCGTTCTGGGGATCGTGCTTGAATTCCTGCATCAGGAGCGGACTGTAGGTCCATGTATCTTCGAAGGTCATGATCTGCGCCGGGGATTCCTGGCCTTTATGCTGCTTGAAGAGCAGGTTGTAGTTCCGGGCGGAGTTGAAGGGCGGGTCCAGGTAGATCAGGTCCGCGATCTCGTCGGGAATCGCCTTGTCCACCCCCTCCCCGCGCAGCCGCACCAGATTGTCCCCGTAGTGC
>JAEYWW010000011.1 GCA_023428805.1 Armatimonadota bacterium
CGGCTGGGGATGCGGAGAGTGGAGTTGTCTTGCTGGGCGCCAAGGACGTTGTATGGAAAGGCATTGTCCACATTGACGTGGTAAATCTGGGCGGTGAGAATGTCCTGCTCGGTCCAGGTCTTGCCGCGATCAAGCGTCACGTTGCCACCCCCATCGTTGGCGTTGACCATGCGATTGGAGTCTTTGGGATCAATCCATAGATCGTGATTGTCGCTGTGCGGCGTGCCGACGCCCTGGAAGCTTTTGCCGCCGTCGGCAGTGGTGAACATGGAGACGTTCAGGACATACATTCGCTCGGCGTCGTTCGGATCGGCGTAGATGCGTGTGTAGTACCAGGCGCGCTGGCGGAAATCACGCCGGTCGGTGATCAGCGTCCAAGTCTTCCCCGCGTCGTCTGAGCGGAACAGTCCGCCGTTCTCTGCCTCGACCATCGCCCAAACTCGGTTCGGATTGACGGGTGAAACCGCAACCCCGATCTTCCCTAAAAGGCCGATGGGCAACCCCTGGCTTGCGCTGATGTTTGTCCAAGTATCTCCGCCATCTGTGGATTTGAAGAGTCGGCTGCCCGGACCTCCCGAATTCAGTGTCCAGGGACGCCGCCAAGCCTCCCAGGTGGAAGCATAAATCGTTCTGGGATCACTCGGCGCGAAGCTGATATCTGCCCCCCCGGCAATCTCGCTGACGTAGAGGGTCTTCTTCCAGGTAGAGCCACCATCGGTGGACTTGTAGATGCCCCGTTCAGAGCTCGCCCCAAATACCGGCCCAAGCGCCGCAACCCAGAGCGTGTTGGCGTCGGTAGGGTGAACCCGCACTCGAGAGATGTATTTGGTCTTCTCGAGCCCTATGCGTTTCCAGGTCTTCCCTGCGTCGGTGGACTTGTACATCCCATCCCCGTGGGTGATGTTCCCTCGAATCTGCGTCTCGCCAGTTCCAACGTAGATGATGTCCGGGCTCGAAGGAGCCACCGCAATCGCGCCGATGGAGCCCGTGCCAAAGAAGCCATCGCTGACATTCTTCCAATTCTCGCCCGAGTCCGTGGTCTTCCAGACTCCACCGCCGGTCGCGCCCATGTAGAACTCGTTCGACCTGCCTTCCACCCCACTGACCGCGCAAGACCGTCCACCACGCCACGGCCCCAACTCCCGCCACTCCAGTCCCTGATAGAGTCGCTCGTCGATCTGCTGCGCCCATGCACTCGAGCATGAGATGAGGAGGACGGCTACCAAGCCGACACGTGAGAACATGAAGCTGGTTTTACCTTGAGGCAATAAGAAAACCCTCACCCTGCAGGGTGAGGGTTTTCTTATTGAATCGGCTTCAGCGAATCTCTTTCACGACATCGCCAACATCGAAGGTCTCACCTTCGACAATCTGGCAGAACGCAACCTTCTTGTCGATGCTCGTCACCTTGATCTTGCCGACTTTCGCGTATCGCTTTCCAATGACCTCGCCCGTCTCCGGGTCCTTGATGACGCGGGTGACGCGGTTGACGTCGAAGGTGTCGCCTTCAATCACGCCCTGCTCCGAGCCCGCGTTGATCGCGACCTCCTTGCTGTCGGGGTCAAAGTCGGCCACCTGCGCCTGCCAGGGAGTTGAATCCAGCTTCTTGATGATGCGTTCGACAACCTTGTCCACGGCGGTCGTCACGGCCTTGCCGAGCGGGCTGTTCTCAAATGCTCCGAACTCGCTGTAGGTGGAGCCGATTGAGCCGCCAAACTTGAAGCCTCCCGCAGAAGATGTGCCCGTATCCGTCTCGCTCAGGATCACCTCAGTCGTATCCACATTGATGATCCGCACGTTGATCGCGCACTTGGCCTCGGACACGTTGCCGCCCACCCTGATGCCTCCAACACTGACTCCCGCACCCGCGCCCTTGTTGTTGAGGGAAAAGTCGGTCACCTTTCCCGCGACCAGGCTCTGGGCCGCAATGATCTTTCCGCCCTGCGACTGACCCGTCGATTCCTCTTTGATCGACTTCTCTTCGAGAAGGGCTTTGAGCTGGTCACGCTCCAGCACCACAAATCGCCCGGTTTCGACCAATTTCTTGACCAGCTTTTCGTTGATCGCATCACTGAATTCGGCAGGCATCTGCCACGAACTCGCCGACCAGTCGAGCGGTGCGACCGCGATCTTCATCTTCAGGCGCTTGTTTGCGGGCGGATTGTTTTGCGGAGTGGCCGCAACCGCAAAAGAAAGAGCGGCGAAAGTGAGCATGGCAAGACCAAATCGCTTCATGCCTCAAGGTTACCGCGAAAGAGCTTGATCCCCGCCAATTTTCAAGTCCCGTGTCAGCGTAGCCCATGTTCCACGACCAGAGTAGAATCTTCACAACCATGCCGCTCAAGCAGGTGCCCACGCCGACTTCGATCTTTGAAAAATCCCGCCCCGGACGCATCGGGTGCAACCTTCCCAAAGCCGACACGCCCGAGGTTGATTTCAACCAGGCGTTGGGCCAGACCCGCACCGAAGTCGTCTGGCCTGAGATCGCCGAACTCGACATGCTGCGGCACTTCACCCACCTGAGCCACAACAACTACGGCATCGAGACTGGCTTTTATCCCCTCGGCTCGTGCACGATGAAATACAACCCGAAGATCAACGAGAAGACGGCGGCTCTTCCCGGCTTCGCGGCCCTTCATCCGATGCAGCCCGTTGAAACCGCACCTGGCGCGATCGAAGTTGTGGCGGGTGTTCACGATTTTCTGAAGGAGATCACCGGCTTCGACGAGATCACGATGCAGCCGGTCGCAGGAGCGCACGGCGAAATGACGTGCCTGATGCTCATCAAGGCGTATCATGAGAGCCAGGGGCAGCACCGCCACATCGTTCTCTGCCCCGACTCCGCGCACGGCACCAATCCTGCTTCGGCGGCGCGGTGCGGCTACGATGTCAAGACCGTTCCCACTACTGCCGAAGGCGGCTGCGACCTCGACGCTCTCCAAGCACTGTTGAATGAGGATGTTGCGGCCTTCATGGTCACCAACCCCTCCACGCTCGGACTCTTTGAAACCCAGATCGCAAAAATCTGCGAGATGGTTCATGCGGTCGGCGGACAGGTCTTCTGCGATGGCGCGAACATGAATGCGATGGTCGGCACCACGCGGCCCGGCGACCACGGCTTCGACTGCATGCACCTGAACCTCCACAAGACCTTCTCGACTCCTCACGGCGGCGGCGGCCCGGGATGCGGAGCCATTGGCGTCAAGTCGCACCTGGAACCATTCCTGCCGGGCCCGGTCATCAAGCGCGACGCCTCCGGCAAGGCTTTGGTTGACTTCGACCGTCCCAAGAGCATCGGCCGTGTTTCCGGATTCTGGGGCCAATTCCTGATGGCGGTTCGCGCATTGACCTACCTGCTCGCCTATGGCAAGGAAGGTCTGGCGGACATCAGCCGCTACTCAGTTTTGAACGCGAACTATGTGCGCGCCCGCCTGCAGGATGTCCTTCCGCCAGCCCATGATCGCCCCTGCACCCATGAGTGCATCCTCACCGCCCAGCGGTACAAGAAGCTCGGCGTCCGTGCGCTCGACATAAGCAAGCGGCTGATCGACTACGGCTTCCACCCGCCCACGAACTACTTCCCTCTCATCGTCCCCGAGTGCTTCATGATCGAGCCGACGGAGACCGAGAACAAGGAGACGCTGGACGCCTTCTGCGACGCCCTGATCGCGATCTGCCACGAAGCCGAAACCAATCCCGACCTCCTCCACAACGCCCCCTCCACCCAGGTTGTCGGACGCCTGAACGAAGCCCAGGCGGTCAAGAATCTGGACGTGAAGTGGAAGAAGCCTGAGCCGGAATTGGCTGCAGTCTAAAGCTGCCCGTAAAGATGGGCGTGCAGCGCACACGCCCATCAACTCATAGAACCGCGAACACCATCTGCAATGCCTGCGGACAAATCTCTGTTGTCGCGCAATCAGACCTTCTGCTTCGCCACCCCCATCACGATCTTCCACTCGCCGTCGGTGCGTGGGATTACGCTGAGGCGCTGGCCTTTGCGGATGACGAGCATCTCTTCGAGGCCGGGGGTCGCGCGGAGTTCGTTGAGCGAGATCGTGCGGTCGAATTTTTCGACGAATTCGACATCCCGGGCGAGCCAGCGGGGGTTGTCCCTCGGGCTTTTGGGGTCGTAGTAGTGGCTTTCGGGATCGAACTGTGTGGGGTCAGGATAGGCTTCGCTGGCGATCCGCATGACGCCGATGATGCCGACGGGATCGACGTTGGAGTGGTGGAAGAATGCCAGGTCGCCGATCTCCATCGAATCGCGGAAAAAGTTCCGCACCGTGTAGTTGCGGCACCCCTCCCAAATGTCTGGCTTGCCCTTCGCGATCAAGTCATCAATCCCATAGGTGTCCGGCTCCGACTTCATCAGCCAATATTTCATGAAGCTGGTTTACCAGGATTCTCTTCCGACCTGCCCACCAGGTAGCCTGCAGTCCATG
>JAEYWW010000052.1 GCA_023428805.1 Armatimonadota bacterium
GATGAGCACGAGGTTCTTGATGATGTACTGACCCTCCAAAGTCGGCGCGAAGGGCGGCATCGTAAAGCACTCTCCTGGATAGAAGAAGAGCGGCATCAAAGTGCCGGGCATCTGGAGGAACAGCAGAAAGAGAGTGAGCCTGAGGAGGCGTCCGGTGATCAGGCCGAGCCCAATCAGACACTCCCAAGCGGCGAGGACTGGCAGACTCACCGCAGGGCCGACCAAGCCGAATGTCATGTGGCTGATCGTCCTCCCCGCAAGCTCTTCGGCGGGGCTGGCGTTCGGGAAGAATTTCAGAAACCCGAACCAGAGAAAGACAATTCCGAGGCTGACTCGGAGAAGCAGGACGCCGTGGCGGGCCATCCACTGCACGATGGCCGGGTCCACGCGGTCGAACAGCTCGTAGAGCTTCCGCATCTCGTTTGAGGTTTACTTGATTTCAGCGATGAGTGGAAGCGGTGGACCCTTTGGCAATGAGAACATGAAGGTCAGGTCGATCCTCCTGGGCGTGATGATGTTCGGCATAGCGGTGGGAGTCTTTTCCTGGCTGCAGACCCCCTACTACGGCGGCGTCCCCCGCGGGTTGCCCAAACCTCGCTACTCGCTCTCGACATTCCCTCGTGGCAAGGAACTGGTTGCAAAGGATGGAGTGATTTCAGACCCTGAATGTGCCGGCGAATTAGTGGCAGTGATTGATTGGAAAGGTGAGCGGGCATGGAATGGCAAAGGGGAACCGATGCCAATGGAATCGGTTGAAAGCTACCGTAAGCATACATTCCCCCCTTTTGATGCTGCAACCATTATTTTCATGCCAAAGAGCAAGCATCGTTGGCACCTTGATGCGGACAGAATTTTTGAGAACCCTGAGCGCGCAGGACGCTTTAACGGATATGGTTACCCCTCTTTCTACACAAGTGAACAGAGGATCAAGAGCGACATATCCGAAATCGTGTTTACGACTGATTCTTTCATGAGTGACGAGCAAGTGATCGGATATGCGCCCTTTCAAAAAGAGGTGGAAGTTGCTGGTGTGACAATCCGCAGCCATTCGCTCACCGGCGTGGGTTCAAAGTTGTTGGGACGAAATGTTGAGGCGACGGTCAGCACTTTCGGCATATCGAAAGAAAAGGGGATTATGCTTGAATTAGCCCAACCCCGGGGTGTTTTTGCAGACAACAAGACCATCATCCAGTCATTCAGTCTCTCTGAAAATCTGCGCTGGAAACCATCAGGGGAAATTCTTTCCGCACAGAATTTCATGCCCAGGCATGTCACGTTTAGAGGCACTCCCTACTGGGAAGTCAGGGCAACAACTATACACACCCTTCGCTTCCCGATCAAGCTTCAACGTTAACGTTGATCGCAACGCGAAAGATTCCCTCGCACTCATGAATTCGCAACAGAAGTTGGCAAGGATGAACTTCCAGGGCTCAACCTGCGCCACTGAAAGAGCTGAAGATGTACGTCCCGACTACTCATCCTCATCTTCGTCTTTCTCCTCATCCCGGTTCATGACCCAGGCGTTCCAGAAGTGGGGCAGGACGCCGAAGAGTCCCCAGCCGGTGAGCGGCCAGATCGGCCAGAAGTAGTCCCGGCCTGAGAAGTACCAGATCGCCACCAGCCCGAGATTGACGCAGAAATAGGTGGCGAGGTGGTCGATGAACGCGCGTCGGCGCTTGATGCGTGCGGCCTTCTCCTGAACCTCCTCCTGCCGTCGAGTTCGATATTCCTCTTCAGCGGCAGCAAGCTCCTCGGGGGTGATCCCGAGCTCTTCCGCGCTGGCCGCCATTCGGGCTCGCAGGTCTGTGGAGCCGCCGCTTCTCTGCACCGCCAAACGCAGGATCTCGTCGACATCCTGATCGGTTTGAAGATGTTCAAATTCCTGCGCCATGATCACTTTCATTTTTACCGGAGACGGGAGAAAAGGTTTCCGATGACACGTTAAACTAGCGTCGTGATTCAGGATTGGTTTTTGGATGCGTAGTTTGGAATCTTCATCCACTGGGGCATCTATTCGGTTCAGGGCGTGGACGAGAGCTGGGCGTTCTTCAACAACAAGATCCCCTACGACCAGTACATGGACCAGCGGCGAAGCTTCACCGCCCGCCACTACGATCCGCAGGCATGGGCCGAGCTTTTCCGGGAGGCCGGGGCGAAGTACGCGGTATTGACCACCAAGCATCACGATGGCGTCGCCCTCTGGGACACGCAGGCGAACGATCTGAGCGTGGTCAAGCAGACTCCCGCCGCCCGCGACCTCATCACCCCCTATTGCGACGCCCTGCGTGAGCAGGACTTAAGAGTCGGCCTGTATTTCAGCCACCTCGACTGGTCGCATCCCGACTACACAGCCTGGCAGAATCCCGGCCCGGGTGAGCCTTTCAACCGATTCACCTTCCGCGAGGGCGAAAGCGATCCTGAGGCCTGGGAAAGGTTTGTCGCCTTTCGAAACCGCCAGGTCGAAGAGCTTTGCACCCAGTTCGGGAATGTCGATTTGCTCTGGTTTGACGGCGATTGGGACTTCCCCGCCGAAATCTGGCGCATGAAGGAGCTGCGCGATCTGATCCATCGACACCAGCCGAACTGCGTCATCAACTCGCGGATGCGCGGGCACGGCGACTATCTGACCCCCGAGCAGGGCATCCCCGTCGCAGCTCCCGAAGGACCATGGGAATTCTGCGTGACGATGAACGACAATTGGGGATGGCAGCCGCAGGATAGAAACTACAAATCATCCACCCAACTCATCCAGATGCTCTGCGACTGCGCCAGCCTCGGCGGCAACATGCTGCTCGACATCGGGCCGATGGAGAACGGCATGATTCCCGAACCGCAGGAGGAGCGTATGCGGGACATCGGGCGATGGCTTGGGGCGAACGGTGAGGCGATCTATGGCAGCCGCGCCGGACTTCCCTTCGGCCACTTCCACGGCCCGACCATTCTTTCCAAGGATCGGAATGTGATCTTCCTGTTCCTGAATGGCAAGCCAGGAGAGACGGTGGGGTTGAAGGGGTTGCAGAACAACGTGGTTTCGGCACGAGTGCTTTCCACGGGTGAGGAGCTTGGGTTTAAGAAGCTCGGCGGCTTTGTCTGGAGCGAAATTCCGGGCGTCCTCTGGATCGACGCGCCTCGGGAGTCACTGGACGAGCCAGTGACGGTGATTCGGCTGGAGTTGGACGGAGAGCTGCGCCTCTACCGGGGCGCAGGCGTCCCGATTACCGCGAATTAACATCGGTGCGTCGCAGTTGCCCCTTGTGGTGCACCTCTCCAGAGGTGCAGATCAATCAGCTTTACCTTGCGGCGGAGCTGCCTTCATATGCTTTGGCGCGAAAGCAGGTAGCCGCCTCCGGCGGAATTGAGAGCGGTTATGTCTGACCGCACTTCATGCGCTGTGTGGAGCGCGCGTCGCGCTTTGGAATGGGCAGCGCGCCGCACTTTTTAACCTCTGCGTACTGAAGTGCGGAATTCCGAGAGCCCCGCTGAAGCGGAGCGGTCCTTTCCAGCACTTGGGAGGGAGACGAGCCTCGCGGGAGCTCGGCCCTCCATTCGTAGATTTCACTGGAGGGCCGAACTCCTGTGCGGCCGTGCCCGCGTTCAAACCTCCTCAAAGCGCTCTCCATCCCGCAGGAGCACCAAGGTGCTCACTCCAGAGCTCGACCGAGGTCGAGCACTCCGACTAACATGCACCTCTGGAGAGGTGCACCACCCGGTTGCGGATCATGTCATGGAGTGCGGCGAGAGATCGCCGCTTTCATTTGCGGCGGAGCCGCCCTCTCTGTTCTGGATCGAAGAGCATCAGGCCGCCTCCGGCGGAAGTGAAAGCGGTCATATCTGACCGCACTCCATGACTCCTCTCTCTTGGGAGAGCGGGCATCCGGCAAGCATCAGAATGCCGGATGCACCTGCGGATTTTCAGGCTTCTGCGGGGGGAGCGACTTGCTTCCCATCGGTGATGACCGATTTCACCACGTCACCCGAAAGGTTCTGCAAATCGCCGTTCTGCAGCCCCAGCTCCTTCATCACCGCATCCACAAGCGGGGCTTGGGAGCGGTAGCGGAGGGCGGACGAGACGAGCTGGTCGGCCAGCGAACCTTCACCGCCGCCCGACGCATGACCGTTTCCCCCGCCATTGCCGCCGCCGAGGCCCTCGACGTGCATGATCTTGATGCCGTCGATGCGCTCCATCGGCTTGACGCTCTCGCGGATGATTTCGGGCAGGGCTTCGATGAGCGCCTTCTTGACCTGCAGGGCAATGATCTCGGGCGACAGGATGTTGTCGGCTTCGTTGATCGCCCGCTTGCCTTCGGCCTCGACCTTGTAGCGGGCGTCCATCGCGGCGGCGCGGAGCTTTTCGGCTTCGGCGTCGCCGGTCGCGGCGATGCGGATCTTCTCCGCTTCGGCGTTGGCGAGGATGCGGACGGCTTCGGCGCGGTCGGTGCTGGCCTGCTTTTCGGCTTCCGCCCCGATCTTGATCTTGATCGCCTCCTTCTCGGCCTCTTCACTCGCTTGGACAAGCTCAATCTTCTTGTTTCGTTCGGCGATTTCGACCTCCTTCACCGTCACAACCTGCTCTTCAGCACGGACTCGGTCGGCGCGGGCGAGAGCGGCTTGCGCCTCCATCTCGGACTGCTCCTTCGATTTTTCGGCGATGGCGATGGCGCGGTCCTGTTCGCCGAGTTCGATCAGCTTGCGCTTGTCGATTTCGGCGGCTTCGACCGCCTTGGCCTTCATGATCTCCTTTTCGCGGACCATCTGTTCGGCGGCGATGCGCTTCTGATCGAGGTCCTGCTTGGAGAGAATTTCTGCCTGGTCGACCATGCGCTGAGATTCGATCTCGGCTTCGCGGGCCAGCTTGGTCTGCTCGGCCTTCTCCTTGGAGATTTCCGTCATCTGCGCGGCGCGGGTGACTTCGACTTCCCGCTCCTGCGTGAGCCGGGCATATTCCTGTTCGCGCTTGATTTCGAGGCTGAGTTGCTCGGCCTCCAGGTTCTTCCGCTCGATCTGAATGCGGGTCTCCTGTTCGATGTCGTTGCGCTGCTTGCGGCGGGTTTCGATCTGCTCGGTGAGCTTGGTGAGACCCTGCGCGTCGAAGGCGTTCTGGGGATTGAAATACTCCTGGCTGGTCTGGTCGAGCGAGGTGAGCGAGACGCTCTCGAGTTCCAGACCATTCTTCAGCAAGTCTTCGGAGACCGTGGTCTGGACACGCTGGACGAAGTCAGACCTCTTCTCGTGCAGCTCCTCCATGCCCATCTCGGCGGCGACCGCGCGGAGGGCGTCCACGAACTTGCCTTCGATCAGCTCCTTGAGCGACTCGGGCTGCATTGTGCGCTGTCCGAGGGTCTGCGCGGCATCGGCGATGGCGTCTTCGGTCGGCTTGACCCGAACATAGAACTCGGCGGTCACATCCACCCGCATTCGGTCGCGGGTGATGAGGGCCTGCTCATTGTTGCGCCGGACTTCCAGGCGCAGGGTGTTCATGTTGATCCAGGTCGTTTCGTGGAGCACAGGGAAGACCATGCGGCCTCCGTTCATGATGACCTTCTGTCCGCCGAAGCCGGTCCGCACAAACGCGCGCTCTTTCGAGGCTCGCCTGTAGAGCGAGGCGAACATGATTCCGAAGATCGCCAGAGCCACCACAAGGCCGCCGGCAACGATTCCAATTAATTGCAGATTTTCCATTGACTTATTTCTCCTTTGGCAGCGAAGGGCGCAGGTGCTCCGAGATCACCTCTATGTCGGTGGGCATGGCTTCAAAAAGCGAGCCATTCCGGGAGACCAGCACAACTTCCTCCCCAGGAGAAAAACGATCTTCGTCGCGGTGCGGCTCGACCAGGATGTAATGGGTCGTGCCGAACTGGTCGCGCACTTTGGCCTGGGTGGGCTTGCCCCGCTCGGTCTGGGCCAGAACCACGGTGGCGGTTTTTCCGACCAGGGCGTCCGAGTGGATGGCCGCTGAGTCTTCACGGTTGGTGAGTTTCGACAGAAGAGCCGCGACCGCTCCATGAAGGATGAGGGCGGGAACGAGGGCGGCGGGAATGGCGAGCGCGGCGGGCAGAAGCGACCCCGTCGAGCCTCGCACAATCCATTGGAGGATGAACCCAGCCGACCCAAACGCCCACGAGAAGGCGACCAGGAGCATCATCACCGGCGCCTTGCCCAAACCAAGGAAACTCAATGCGCCTGCGGCAAAGTCGGGACCGTCGGCATCGATGTCAATGTCCGCATCAGCGTCCACATCAACGTCTGCATCTCCGCTCATCGCCCCGGTTATCAGCGTCAGCAGACCGAAAAGGAGCATGAACGCGTAGGCGATCGTGAACGCAAGATTTTGTTTTGCCAGCAGGAATTCCAACATCATTCACCCCCCTTTCGCCAACCATTACGGTGTCAGCCCAGCCAGGATTCAAAGACCCCGCCCTCGGCTGGCGTCATTGCGACCCCGGCGCCCTCCTTGCGATCCACGTCATGATCACCTTCCGGAACATCAGCGCGAGCACGAGAGTGATCAGAAAGTCGTGGATGTTTTGGTTGAGGAGGCCGGCACGGTTCACGCTGTAAATCTGCAGCAGACAGAACGGCTCGACGATGTACGCCAGGAGTGAACCCTTGTCGGCGCTGGACGTGAAATATCCCAAAACCCAGCCCAGCAGCAGTCCCGATCCAATGCAGGCCGCCAAGCCTCCGCCCAGCCAGGCTTCCGATAAACCCGGCACGAAAAGGCTGATCGGGCCATCAATTTCCATCCCCAACACATCGGGATAGAGCGCCGTATGGAGCGTCTGCAAATCTGTCGGCTTGCCGGGCCAAACGGCGCGCGGAATGGCATAAGCGAAGATTCCCGTAACCGACTGCTCCATAAACTTGAAGTCGGTCTTGAGCGTTTCGGTCGTGTGCGTCAGGAACCAGAATTGGTGGTTGTAGAACGTCAGGTCCTCGATCATGGTCGAGAGCGGCGTTCCGCGCCACATGAAGAGCAGGATGCCCAAAGTGATGCTGACCGCAAACGTGCCGAGAATGATCGGCATTCTCTTTTCCGGGAACAACCGGCCTGCTGAGGCTCCCACCGCAAACATGAGCAATGCAAATGTCAGCTTCTGCCCCAGCAGCAGGCTTGCGAACATCAGCATCACAAAGAGCACAAGCCCCGCCTTCCGGCGCTCACCCACCAGCATCAGCCTGGCGACGAGTCCCGCACTGATGGAGATGAACCCGATCGCAATCTGGCGGATGAATCCAAAACTGGCCTCACGAACAGATTCAAACTGCGCCATCGGGTCGGTCAGCATTGCGATCGGATTAACGCCCGACAGGAGAGTATAAAGAGCAGCCATGCCCAAGGCTGCCCCGACGCTGGCGAGGAGAATCTGGCTGGTTTTCGTGCTGTCCATGGCGGGCAGAGAACGGCTTCCCGGCTTCTGCGAGACGGCGACGAGATAGGCGAAATAGAGCCCTGCGCTGTACCCCAAGTAGGCGAGCGACGGAGTCCAGAGATTGAAGGAGGAGATGTCCCATGCCGCCCGACCGACCTTCATGGCTGAAGGGGCGATGAGCGGCAGAAGAAAGGGAACAATCGCGACCAGGTTGATGACGACCGCGATCAGCATGACCGGGAAACCGGCTGGCCGCACACGCTTTTCCGAAACACATGCCGCCACCCCGATGAAAAGGTGCAGCGCCAAGTGGAGCACCCTTGAGGCAGGAACTGTCGGATCGATGAAATAGTGGAGGAGAAGAGCAATGGCACACGCGATGCCAAAGTCACGGTAAGTCTTGAGACGAACCTCAGGGCTCATGCAGGCGT
>JAEYWW010000075.1 GCA_023428805.1 Armatimonadota bacterium
GGCATGACGGGCGTGATCCTCGTTGCGAAGCATCACGACGGCTTCTGCATGTGGCCGACCAAGACCTCGAAGCACTCGGTTCAATACACGAAATGGGGCGGCGGCAAGCGCGACGTGATCCGCGAAATGTCGGATGCGGCGAAGGAGTTCGGGCTCGATTTTGCGGTCTATCTCTCCCCCTGGGATCAAAACCATCCGCTCTACGGCACGGGCGATCAGTACAACGAAATCTATCGCGAACAGGTCCGCGAACTCGCCACCAGTTACGGCCCGTTCTTCATGTTCTGGGTTGATGGCGCAAACGGCGAGGGGCCGAATGGCAAGAAGCAGATCTACGACTGGCCCAGCTTCTTCGGCACGATCCTCAAGCACCAGCCCGAAGCCGTGATCTTCAGCGACATCGGCCCCGGCGCGCGCTGGGTGGGCAATGAATCGGGAGTGGCGGGCGAGACCAATTGGTGCACGCTGGATACCGCCAAGCTCGGCCCGGGCAACAGCGTCGCCAGCAAGATCAATCAGTCGGGCCAGCAGGGCGCGCCTTCTTGGATTCCCGCCGAGGCCGACACCCCGCTCCGGCCGGGCTGGTTCTATCATGCGGAGCAGGACGACAAGGTTCGCTCACTCGACAACCTGATCGGAACCTGGTTCAACAGTGTCGGACGAAACTCCTCCCTCAACCTTGGCATTGCGCCTGATCGGCGCGGCCTCATGCATGAGAACGATGCCGCTGCGCTGAAAGAATTCCGCGAATGGCGGGATGCGGCGTTTGGAACAGACCTGCTCAAGGGGGCGTGGGCAAAGTCGAACGACGCCCGGGGAGGTCACCCGGATTATGCCGCCTCAAACCTGATTGACGACGATGCCGCCACCTGCTTCGCAACCGACGACGGAAAGACGACGGCGACCATCGAGTTTCGCTTGGGCGATGAGAAGGACGTCAACTGCATTCAGATCCGCGAAGAAGTGGCCCTGGGCCAGCGCGTGGAGAGCTTCGAAGTGGACGCCTGGCTGAACGGAGAATGGAAGCGGGTCGCCGCCGGAACGACGATCGGCGCACAACGCCTGCTCCGGTTTGAACGTGTGAGCACGAGCCGGGTGAGAGTCCGCATCCTCGATTCTCTCGCCTGTCCCGTCTTGAAGCAGGCCAGCGCCTACAACATGCCGAGCGTTGAGGAGTTCAGAAAAGGGAGGTAGCGCGTTAGAATGAGGTTGTGAAATCCGACCTCACCACCAAGCTGCTTCTGGGCGTCATCGCGTTCGCGCTTTTGTTGAATGCGGCGACGCCCTATCTGCGTCCCACCATCGCCCATGCCGCTCCCGGCGATCCCCTCGACGACATTGCCGATGAACTTGAGGCCCTGCGCCGAAACGTCGACGACATCAAGCTCAACGGCCTCAAGGTTCGCGGCGTGTCCAGCTACGACATTCCGGTCAAATCCAACTAGCTGGAGAACTGATCGGCCAAGATGATCTTTTTGGCGACAATGCGGTCTTCGATCACTGTGAGATAGATCTCCCAGTAGATCCAGCCGAGGCCGGGCTCTTTCATGCGGATGACGCCGCTGAATGGGCCGGGTGGGGGCGTGACGAACTCTCCGTTATAGTTGGAGACGGCCCACTTGCCTTTGGTTGTCGCCATCATGTCGCGCAGGTGAGATTTCCGCAGGACCGCGAGGTCTTCGGCGATCATAGGCTGCTCCTGGGCTGGCCTGAGGGGCGACGCATCCCTGCCATCCACCAATCCGATCTCATATCGTCGGTGCATCCAATCATCGTGAATGAGGAGCAAAACGCCATTGAAATGCGCCACGTTGACGTTGTTGTCCGCGAAAAACTCTTCGGCGGGAACGAGACGTGATGGGGCATAGCCCCAAGGCTCGGGTTCAAGTTGATGGTCATGGATGGACGCGCCAATGCGATAAATCTTGCCCGGATAGAGGTGGAAGAGGAAGCCAAACGCTAAAAGCATCACGAGCGCCCCCGCGATGCGCCGCTGAGTCAGGAGTTTGTTCTTCATGTCAGGTCGGAGAAAGAAATGGAGGCCAGAACATCCAGCTACTCCTGCTGGATTTGATCCGCTATCCACAATTTTGAGCGTCTGAAATCGATGGAAAGCAAAGAGAATGTGGCCGGTAGGAACATTGATGCCTCCCGTATGGTCAGATCAGGCCGACTGTCAGCGGCCTGATCCTTTCTCTTGATTGAGTCCTGCCCTCATGCACGGTGAGTTTCCTGACGTAGGATTCGGTCGGATCGCAGCGTTAGAACATCGCTCCAACCACAGGATAAGTGTAGAGCTTGCCTTCATACGCCTTGACTCCGGCAATAATCGGCAGCACATAGCCCACCAGAACGAGCGGAATCAGCAGAAGGAAGCCGACCAATGCGAAGCAGAGGATCACTGTGATGATCGCTGCAATCACGAAGGCGATATTGAAGATCAGCGACTGTTTGGCGTGGTGGTAGACGAAGTCAGAATTTCCGGGTTTGGCGATCAAAATCGCCAGCGGAAACAGAATTGAGAATCCAAACAATGGAACGATATGGAGAGCCAAGCCCCACAGCCTCTCATCCCGTTCATTAAGAGTGCTCACGACAGCGCCTTCCTTCCGCCCAGAATCGGGTTGCGCCACCATTCGCCACGGCTGGCGTGCATCGCGCCAATGATCGGGACGATGATGCCCACCAAGATCACCCCCAAGGTGATGAAGCCGCCGAAAAACGGAATGTGCCGAAGGACCAGCCAGGTCACGAAGGCGAGCACGGACATGATCCCCTGGAAGAACAGGCTCTGGTAAGCGTGGAAGCCGACGAAGCTGGAACTGCTGCGCTTCGTGAGAAAGATCCCCAAAACGGCCAGCCATCCGAGTGTTCCGGCAGAAAAGACATTGGCCACCAGCGGCACCCAATGAGCCGCCGAGCCCCATTTTCGTTCGATGGACGTAGCCATTCCAACCGGAGATACGAGGCGGGCTGCACATGGGATGCAGAAATAGGACATTCTAAAGAAGTGTCAGAAAAGATCAAGCTCTGGTACTCGTTCGGCAACCACATGCACTGGGTGGATATGCAGTGGCTCTGGGGCTACCACGTCATGCCCGGCTCCACCTTCGACATGCTCAATTTCTGCCGCGAGACGGGTGCGAAGGGGAACGTCAACTTCGACGGCATCGGATACGAGAAGATGGCCGCCGAAGCCCCCGAAGCGCTGCAGGCATTGCGAGAAGCCGTCCAATCAGGCTTGATCGAACCCGTGGGATGCAGCTATGGCCAACCGTACGGCCTCTTTCATGGAGGCGAGTCGAACATTCGTCAGCGCATCTACGGCGTCCGCACGGTCATGCGACTGCTCGGAGTCCGCCCCAAGACGTTCTGGGAAGAGGAGTTTGATTTCTTCCCGCAGCTCCCGCAGATGCTGCGCGGATGCGGGTTCGAGAACGCCTCGCTCTACTTCCAATGGACCTGGCACACGCCGGAAGTGCCCTTCGAGGAGTCGCCAGTAATTTGGTGGGAGGGCATTGATGGCTCGAAGCTTCTGACCGCGACCCGCAACCGTTTGAATCTGCACCAATGGCCGGAGGATTTTCAGATTCTGCTGGACGAACTGGCGGAGGCGGGGCCGCACGAGGTGCTCCGACGCGGCGTTTTGAAGCAGAAAGGCGAGGCGATCCCGCCGCTCGACCCCAAACCAAGGGCGTTGTCGCGCTGGGAGGGCGAAGGCGGGCCACCCGCTCCGACGGATGAGCATCCAGAAGAGAACGACATCGTCCCGCTTGTCCTGCAATGGCTCGAACTCATGCCCTCGCCCGATTGGATGTGCCGCAGCGAACTGATGATCCCCAAGCTGCGCGAACTTCTCGATGACCCCCGGTTCGAAGTCCAGTTTGGAACTCTCAAAGAGTATCTTGCTGAGTCGCGGAAGGCAGCGGAAATTCCGACTCGGCAATACGGGATGGACGAAGTCTGGCATGGGCTGAGCCTGGGCAAGAACGGCGATCGCTTCCGCCGTATGAGCCGGGAAAGCGAATCCATGCTCCTTGCCGCCGAATCGCAATCTGCCACATTCAGCCTCTTTGGCCGCCCCTATTGTCATTGGGATGTGTATCCAGTCTGGGAACTGGAAGAGGGCTGGCGCAAGCTGCTGATGGCCCAGCACCACGACAATGATGAGTGCGAAGGGCTTTGCGGTCATGTGGGAGAAGTGCATTACGACACGGCGAGAGATCACGCGGGAGCCGTGCTGGATGCCAACGAAAGGTTCTTGGATGCCTTTGAGCATGGTGAAGAACTCTCTCTTCCCATAACTGGTACGGGTTCGTTGGCCCAAGGCTGGGATATGGAGACACAAGGCTCACCGCAGACCTGGGAGATTCAAGGCGATGAAGTGGTCGGAACTTGCGGTGATCTGAAGATTCGAGCATCAGCCCACGATCCACTGATTTTGTCCGTTGGCGGCATGCGTTTTGATATGCCTCTCGATTTGTCATTTGATCGCACGAACTTTACATTGGAGGTCAAAAGAACGGGAGTTCGTTATCTAAGTGAAGACAACCGCCGCTATGTTCGCCTATCCTTCAATCAGGCAAAGAATGGACTGCATGTCAGGGTTGGAGGCGAGTTCGAGTGTGCCCAGCCGGGATTCCAAGGAGCGATCAGCCTCAAGCTCCCATTGCCGGGAGTGAAAAAGGTGCTGGCTGACACGGCCTATGCTGTTGAGGAAGTCAAAGCCGTTGGCTCCTGGCCAAGAAAATATCCCGAGGGCGACTGGATGACCTCACCCCAATGGTTTGAACAGATCGAAAATCCATTTGTCGCCCGGACTTTCGTCGATTTTGAGCTTGAGGACATTCATCTGCAAGTCATTCATGACCGGACCCGTCAATGGCTGCGAAAAGATGATGAATTCTCGTGCGTGATCAATCTGCGTGATCCCTGGGACGAATCCAACTACAAGTCTGATGAGGACTTTGAGATGGAGTTCATTCCACATGATGGACATGCCCCCGCAGAACTTTGGGAACGATCCCAGCGTAGGTGGCACGCACTTGATCTCAGATGGATTTCAGGTGAACGATCGAGGCCGATTCCCAATCGCTTCAATGCTCTCTGCACTCTGAACCCCAATGTTCTCCCCACCGCCTTCTACCGCGAGGCCGAAGACTTCGCCTCACGAGGCCTGGAGAGTTATGCGGGCAGGGGGATGGGATATCCGTTCATTGTGCGGCTGGTCGAGTTCGACGCCGAGCCCGCCGATGCCGTTCTCCGCGTCGCCGGAACCGTCGCGAAGGCGTTCCGCACGAATCTGATGGGCGAGATTGAGGAGGAACTGCCCGTCGAAGTCAAGGAAGATCAGCCGGAATGGCAGTCCCTCTACCGCGATGCCGAGCCGGGCGAGGAGACGATGCCGAATCTGGGCGGCAAGTACTCTCTCATCCGATTCCCGATGAAGGCACGCGAGATCGCCACCCTCTACCTCGACATCGAAGAAGGGCGCAAACAGCCGCGTGACCTCGACGCGCACCGGCATATCTGGGCGACGGTTCACCGGACCGAGGACGAGAAGGCCCAATCCTGAGATAACACCCGCCGAAAATTGCTCATAACCAAGTGATGAGCAATTTTTCGGTGGAATGGAAGGGCGGGTATGTGTTCTCAAGCGAGACCCCGACGGGCGCGACGTTCGTGATGGACTCCCATCCCGAGTTCGGCGGTCAAGGTCTTGGCCCGACTCCGCTCGAAGCCCTGCTCGCCTCCACCGCCGCCTGTTCGGGCATCGACGTCATCTCCGTGCTCGAAAAAAAGAAGCAGAAAATCACAAGCTACCGCATCGAGATCGAATGGGAGCGGGGGCCGGAAGGCGTCTACCCGAGACCCATCACCGCCATGCGGCTGAAGCACATCGTCGAAGGCGAGGACATCGATCCCGCCGCCGTCGCGCGCTCGGTGGAACTGGCCGACACCAAGTACTGCTCAATCATCGCCACGCTCCGCATCCCCGTCGAAGTCGCCTCCACCTGGGAAGTGGCTACTCCGGTTTCTTGAACACCGAATACCACGCGAAAAAGGATGTCTCCAATTCTTCTGGCTTGCCCCAGTTGAAGGCCGCGCCGAGCTTGCGGATGGTCTCATCGTCCTTCTCGTCGTAGGCGAGAACCTCGAATCCAGCATCTTCCCAAACTTTGCGGGCGAAGGGGTTTTCGCCCTCGGCGGAAGGGTTGAACGGTTCGTCGAGCCGGGCTTTCGGGCCGCAGATGTTGTAGATCACCACCCAGCCGCCAGGTTTGAGCCCGTTGAAGATTGTCCTCACGAAAGTCTCGTCATCGACGCCAAGGTCGATGGTTTGTCCGGGTTTGGCTTCGCGCGAGGGGTGGACGTAGCCCTTCTTCAGCGTGTTCTTGCTGGTGAAGACATCGTATCGGCCCAGGTCGCCGACGAGGCGGGTGTCGGTGGGGAAGTAGCCGCGCTTGAGTTCCACCCTCCCCTTGCCGATTTCGCCCTGATCGGCAGGATGGCCGTAGATCGAGTCCAGAAATGGATCGACGTCCACTC
>JAEYWW010000115.1 GCA_023428805.1 Armatimonadota bacterium
ATCGACAAGAACGCCAATGGCCAGCGACAGCGCGAGCATCGAAAGGTTGTTGATCGTGAAGCCCATCGCCCAGAGAGCGATCAGGGTCGTCATAAGACAAACCGGAATCGCGATGCCGACGATGATCGTTCCGCGCAGATTGTGCAGAAATGTCCAGACAACCAACCCGACCAGGAAGATGCCGAAGAACAGCGCGAAGTTGAGGTCGAAGATGGACTCCTTGATCTGAACCGAAGTGTCCTGCGTGACCACGAACTTGAGTCCGTACTGCTTCTCGATCTGGGTCAGAAGAGAATCGCCGCCAGGTCCTGGCTTCTGAAGGGCGTCGCTGATCTCGACGGCGTTGCCTTCGCGCGATTTCTGGATGACTATGACGACCGATTCAGAACCATCCAATCGGCTGATCGACGACTTCTCCGCGTTGGCGTCAACCACCGTGGCGATGTCCTTCAGTTGGACAATCTTGGAAACGCCCTGCGGCCCCTGGTTGTCGCTGATGGTGATGTACGTGTCGTCGATGTCATCGACCGTCTTGTATTCACCCAAAAGGCGGACCGAGAACTCCTCGCCACCCTCGCGGATGCGTCCCGAAGGCACGTTGATCGTTGAAGCGGCGATGGCGCGCTGGACATCAACAATGCCGACGCCATATCGCTGAAGAGCCTCACGCTTCAGGCGAACCTGAATCTCTCGAACGTCGCCGCCGGAAACACCGACGTTGGCGACGCCGTTGATTCGGCTGAGACGGTCCTTCAAGACGCGGTCGGCCAGGTCGCGCAGTTGGCGATTGCTCAGGCTGTCCGAGCGCATCGCCAGATACATGACCGGCTCGGAGGCGGTGTCGATCTTGTCGACAATCGGCCTCTCCGCCGCGTCCGGCAGTTCGCCGATGACCGTGTCAACCTTGGTGCGAATCTCGTTGAGAGCGTTCGCCATTTCGGTGCCGATCTCGAACTGAACGACGACCGAAGAGACGCCTTCCTGGGAGGTTGAGGTGACTTCGCGGATGTTGCTGACGCCCGAAACGGCATCCTCAATCTTCTTTGAAATCTGGTTGTTGATTTCGTCGGGCCCAGCTCCGGGGTAGATCGTCGTGATCGAGACGATGCCGAAGCTGACGTCCGGGTTCAGCTCCAGCCTCATGCTGCGATAACCCACGAATCCGCCCGCGATCGCGAGCAGCATGAGCATCAGGATGAGGACCGGACGCGTGATGGCGAGTTTGGTGAGACCCACCTGGGCTTACTCCTTGGGAGCCTCCGAAGACTCCGGCGCAGGCTTTGTGCCGTCGTCTTCCTTGACCTCAACACCTTCAAACAGCAGGGCTTGACCTTTGACGACGATGCTTTGTCCGCCTTCGAGGCCCTGGACAACCGAATCGCCTTCTGGATTCGCAAGCACTTTCACCTTTGCGCGCTTCGCCTTCGAGTTTTCGACGATGTAGACCCAGGTGTTCTCTCCATCGCGCACCACTGCATCTGCGGGGACGCGGGCGATGTTGGTGAAGCTGCCCAGACGAAGCTGACCCTTGCCGAACATTCCCGGCTTGAGGGCGGGGAGATTCTCCGCGAACACAATTCGCACCTTGTAAAGCCGAGCGACATCGCTGGCGACCGGGTTGATGGCCGCAACGGATCCGCTCAGAACCGCCCCGCCCAAGGCATCGATGGTCACCGAAACCGAAGATCCAACCAGCACTCTCGGCAGAGTGATTTCCGGCACATCAGCTTCAAAGTAGAGGCCGCCGCTGCTCACAAGCCGTGCGACTGAAGTGCCCGGGGCGACCACGGTTCCCGGCTGCAGGGGCTTGCCCACCACACGGCCCGAAAACGGCGCTCGAACAATCGTGTCCGACAGAGCCTTCTGCGCGAGACGAACTCCCTCTTCAGCCGACCGAAGATTGGCGCGGGCCGCTTCGATTCGCTCCTTGAAGTTCACATCAGTGATCTGATTGGCCTTCTGAATCCGAAGCTGCTCCCGTGCGGAGGCAACCTGCTGTTCCGCGATGCGAATATCCTCATCGCGATAAGGGTCGTTGATGAGGGCGAGCTGCTGGATCGCGCTCTCATAAGCGGCCAGCGAGACTTCGTATTGATTCTCCGCACGCTCCAGATCGGCCCGCGCAATTGCGCCCTCGGCGAAGAGCCGTCGCTGACGGTCGACATTCTGCTTGGCGACCTTCATGTCGCTCTCGGCTCTTGCGACCGCTGCCTGCGCCTGCTTCTTTTCCGCCTCACGGCTGCCTGCGCGGAGCTTGCGGAGGTTCTCTTCCGCCGTCTTCACGGCGATTTCGGCCGCTCGGATTCCGGCATCAGTCCGCGTGGGTGCGGCCTTCGACTCATTGATCGCCTGCTGCAGCTGCGAACGGGCGGAGTCAACCTGCGCCCTCGCCTGCTGGAGCCGGGTCAATGAATCCTGTTGCTCAATGCTCGCAATCGTCTGTCCGGCGGAGACCGAATCTCCTTCCTTGACGTAGACCGCAACGAGCTTGCCCGCCGCCGTCGCACCAATCTGGGTGTCTTCCCCCGTGGCGATCTGACCGGTGATTTCAACCGTTTCCGGAAAATCGCTCAGCATCACCGATTCCGTTGTGACAGGAATCCGGGTGTCGCTCAACTTCTGCTCGGTCCGCTTGGCTTGATCCTGCGCTTCTCGATTGACGCATCCCGTCACAGCCAATGCGGCCACGAGAATGGGTGCACTCCTCCAAATACTCACTTTTCTTCCTTCTCTCCTGCGGGCTCCACGGGCTTTTCCGGGAGCGTGTCGAGGCGGTCCATCCCCACCGCCTTCTGAAGCGCGGCATAGGCGTTCAGATACTGATACTTGGCATTGACCACCGCCGCCGAAGCGCGAGTCAGCTCAGCCTGAGCTGTGGTCACATCAATCAAGAGTCCGACGCCTTCGTCGTACCGAAGCTGGGCAAGGCGCAGGGACTCCCGCGCAAGTTTTTCGCCTTCAACCGCGACCTCGTAGGATTCGCGCGCGCTCGCAACTCGTGTGATCGCACTCCGGACTTCAAGGGCGATGCCAAGCTGAATCTGCTCGAGCAAGATTTTTGCGTTCTCGATGTCCCTCTCCGCCGCGCGGACGCGGGCTTTGGTGATGCCGGAATCAAAAACTGGGAAGCTGATGACCGCCTGTCCAACGGTCGTGTGTTTGCTCTGGGAAGCAGGCGGGTCAATGCTCTGTGTATGGACTGCGCTCAAGGCGAGCGAAGGCTTGCTTCCCCGCGTTTCAGTATCCCTCACCTTCTCCAGAGCTTTGATGTTCAACTCTCCCTGCTCGACTTCCGCACGGCTCACCTGGGCGGCATAACCGTACTCCTCAGGAGCTTTCTCGACTCCCGGAAGCAGATCGACTACCACGACTTCAAACTCGGTGTCCACCGGACGACCCAAAGTGTTGTTGAGGTCCTGCTTGGCGAGGGTCAAGTTCTGCTTCGCATCAACCAACACCTGGTCAGCCCGACGCAGATCGGTCTTCAGCCGCAGCACATCAAACTCGGGGACTGCTCCTTCGCGGTACCGGATTTCTGTCTTCTGCAGCCGCTCCGTCGCCGCCGTCACATCAGCTTGGGCGACCGCGACCAGCTCTTGAGCCTGGAGCACGGTGATGTATTTGGCGCGCACGACCTGCTTGACCGCGTTCTGCTCCGCCTCCAACCCCGCGCGCAGCGCATCGCGCTGGAACTCAGCGGCGCGCAGAGCGGCGCGGGCGATGCCGGAGATGTCGACCTGCTGCGTCAGGCTCACCTGAACCTGCTTGGTGTCATACGAGTTGACTTGTCCGGGGAAGGAGAAGGCCGATCCAGATGACTCAAGGTGCTGGTAGGTGCCGTTCACGCCGATCGTCGGGCCGGTCGCGCCGCGCGCAGATTTGACCTGCTCGTCGGCCTTGAGGGCTTGGATCTCGGCGGATCGGACGGAAAATGCGTTGCGGAGCGCGATGTCCACCGCGTCGTCAATAGTCAT
>JAEYWW010000247.1 GCA_023428805.1 Armatimonadota bacterium
GGGTGGGACGGGCCGTATGCCTCCGCTCGTTCACCCATCACCGGACTGAGTGCGAGCCTCGATCCGCAGAGTTTTGCCTCCCTCACGCAGAGCGGGGCAGATTCTGCGGGCACATTGCTTCGCCGCAAGAAGACCGGAGTGCTCTTCGCATCAAGAATCCCCCTTCCCGGCGCAGAACAGCCCCGCCTTTCGGTGCCAGACATCGTTTCGGAGTCCGAGGCGATGGGTTTTCGAGGCTGGTTTTTTGAGGCAAGCCGTCCAGAAGACTGGGTTGAAGTCGCAGCGCTCGCAAAAGACCGATCCAATGTCACGAATTCGGCCAACCAAACCATCAATCCCGTGTTCTATCCGCTCGGAGCGCTCAATCCCGCTCAACCCGGGCGCATCGCATCCAGCGGACTCTGGTGGCTGCCGACGCCCGTCGAGGGCGACCGGATCGACTTCGGCTCGCAGATCATGGGCTACCGCGTCAGCAGCGGACAAGACCCGATCATCGCGATTTGGCTTACGGAGGGACAGCGAAGGGTCAAGCTCCGCGCCACCGACCCGAAAGCCCTGCGCTTCCGCTCTCTCGACGGAAGCGACCCCGACCCGCGAGCGCGTGGAAAGACCTGCGAGGTCACACTCACCACCACTCCGCTGATCATCGTCAATCCGACTGAGCTTCCGGTTCCCGAAGAGAGCATGTTGGAGGTTGTTTCAACCATCCAGAAGCTCTGCGACACCTACACGCTCAAGGTCGATGCAGGCGGGCAGGAGATTTTCCAAATGCAGGAGAGCGTCAAGACATTCGAGAGCCAGCCTGGACCGGCCTATCTCGGACTCGTCGATCAGATGCGCAAGCTCCTGGCCCGAGCGGCTCCGTTCTCCTGGCTCGAAATGGAGACGGCCCGCGTCCACAACTTCTCTGAGATCGCCGAGGTGGCCGGGGCATCCGGCAAGCGCGTGCTCCGGCTTGACTCGCGGCTTCCAGCACCTCCCGGCGGCTACGCGATCAACTTCTCATTGGGTTCTTCCGCCGAAAAAACATACGAAATCTGGATTGCGGGGCGGATGAGCGAGCAGAGTGCGAAGGGCCTTCGGGTCACCTGCAATACCCTGGTCACAGATGAGCCGTCGGCTCCCATGGTTCCCTATGGGGATGGATTCGCCTGGCGCAGCTTGGGCAAGCTGACATTGCCGGTCGGAACGAGACAGATCAAGGTGTCGCTGGACAACCCCGATGGCCCGGTGGATATTGACGTGATCGTGATCTCGGAAGGAGCCTTCCGACCCGAAGGAGGATTGATCCCGCGCCAGTGGGCGCTCATGCTTCCGGAGATGCGGGGAGGAAGGGGTTAGGCCGGCTGACGAGCACTTCCTCCCACTCCGCCTGCTTGACTGCCCAAATTTCTTCGGGAAGCTCCACGAGTCCATAGACGCACTCTGTTTCGCCCATCCTCACGGCCCAGCCCGCATCGCCCCAACTGTAGTGCCAATATTCGTCGCGGCAGTTGCTGAATCCGACATTCAGCATGGCATCGACCATCATGAACCGGTTTCGCGCCGCTTCTTCTGTCAGCCCAAGCGTCCAAGTAGGGCTGGCGGCGAAGCGTTCAAACGGCGCGGTGAGATCGAGGGGTTCATTCTGTTCATCCAGCAGAAGAATATCGACCGCTGCCCCGGTGCAATGCCCGGGAGGAGCTTTCTGATCGACCGGCGCCACCCAGCGGCAGACTTTGCGGCGTCTTTGCGCATAAGGCATATCCGGGAAAGCGACTTCGACATTGCCCATCATCCATTCGTAGATTCGGACCTGACGGACAAACGGACGCCACGCATCGACGATCCCAAGATAGATGCCTTCAGGAAGCGACACCGCCGCTTCCTGAACCATTTCGGCGACCCGCCTGCGAACGAAAGGAATGACCGTATCCCGAGCAATTCGGGCGGCGGGGGCTACCTCGCGCAGATCGACCAAGGGCTCGTTGTTCTCAAGCTCACGAATCCGGTTCAATGCCCGGATCGGCTCAGGACGGCCCTTGGTGCGATCCCACTTCATCGCCCAAATAAGAACCAAATCAGCGCGGCGCCGATGGCGATCTGCGCGGTGCGGTTGATGCCCTTCTTGCTTCCGGGTACCTCCACCACGTCGCCGGGCTTCAGAACAGTCTCGCCGCGATAGCCCTTCATGACATCATCGTAGTTGACCTTGATGACTTCGGGTTTGTCGCCTGTGCTCTGTCGCTTGATGACAACTTCCTTCGGCTTCGCACCTTGATTTAGTCCACCAGCAGCCTGCACGGCCTGACCGAGGGTGATGCCGTCGTAGAATTCAACCAGACCAGGGCTTCGCACCGCTCCGTTGACCTGAAGATAGCGGCGCTGGGTGACCACTTCGACCACGATCTGGTCTTTCGGCTTGATAGCCGCATCTTTGTTGGGATCGGTCAGGTCAAAGACCTGCGGCGTGTCGGTTCCTCGCTCCAGGCGAACCCTTGCGGCATCGCCTCTTGCGGAAAATCCTCCCGCCAGCTCAATCGCCTTGCGAAGGGTCATCCCAGCCTTGAACTCAATCTGACCCGGACGATTGACGCCTCCAAGAATAAAGACTGGCCCCGCCTCGACGACCGGATCGGTGGGAGGCTTGACGGGGTCAGTCGGCGGCTTCACGGGATCAGTCGCGCCGCTCTTGCTGGGGAAAACGACCTCGTCTCCGGCCCGCAGCGCAGGATTCTGCTCATTGGTGGCGGGGTCAAATCGGCTGAAATCGACGCCCGTTTTCGTACCGTCGGCAGAGCGGACTTCGATCTTCGTCAGATCGGCATCCACCGTCGGCTGCGACGCGCGGATCACGTCCGAGACCCTCATTCCGCTCTTGAACGGAATCAAATCCTTGTTCTGAACCGCGCCCGTGACCTTGATCATATTGGCGGCCGGGGGCGGGTCTTTGGGGTCCACCGGGGGCGATGCCCCGCCCGCGATCTCCACTTTGACCGTGGCGGTGCGGACAACACTGAACGTGACGAGCTTCTCGGCGATACGCTTCTCTGCTTCGGCAGGCGTGAGCTTCTGCACTTCGATGACGCCCACAAAGTCCATCAGGATTTTGCCGTCTTCAGTAACCGTGTAAGTCTTGCTGAGGGCAGGTTC
>JAEYWW010000303.1 GCA_023428805.1 Armatimonadota bacterium
CTTCAGCTCAGCGCCGTCCATGCTGCCGATCGCATCGGCGGCTCGATCTTCCGGGACCTCGACGAAGCCGAAGCCTCGTCCTTCCATCACGCGCGGACGCTCGCCGCCAAACTCCGCGAAGGCGTCCAGCAGGTCAGCCTCGGTGACCCCGTAGTCCAAATTTCCGACAAAAAGTCGTGTGCTCATGTGTTTCCTTGGGCGGCTTCGAGCGCCGCCAACTCGGCTGTAGTAAGGGGAGGACACACGGACAACAGGTTCAATCGGGAAGCAAGTCAAGCGTGAAGTCAACCGAATTTTGATACAACCGATGACATAATGACACAATCTGCATCCCAGTTCCTCCAAAACTGGTATTCAATAATGGTTGAGCTATGAACGAGAGCACATCAGTCTATCTTCAGGAGGAAGAAGTGGAGCACGTCATCCGCACGCTTTCCAGCCACACGTCGGCCCGCGACCTGGCGGAAGCCATCGGGCGAAGCGAAGAAGAGGTCATCCACGCCCTCCAGACTGTCCGCGCCTCAAAGCCCGCGGATGAGACATCCGCGCTCCGCGCCGAGAATGAGGAGCTGAAGCGCAGGATTGAAGCGCTGGAAAGCAAGCCGACAGTCCGCCGATTTTTCGTCGCGCGAGGAGTCGTGCTCGCGATTGTGGCCAGCGTCTTCCTCATGGCCCTCGGTGTCATGACGCTGGTCGGCGGAATGGCGCGAATGGATTCCCGCGCGCCGCAACCCGTCACAGCAACCTCCTATGAGATTCCTGCAAACGTCGGATCAGCGACAACCGACTCCGCAGCCGCACCAACTCAAGCCAACGACTAAGCTCCGTGGTCCATTCCGAGATCATCGGGAGCTGAGTAGTAGGCCACCATTTCGGAATCGGCCTTTTCCTTGAGCTTGTCGTAGTGCCTCTTCGCCGTCTCGAAGTCCATGGTGGGATTTTCGTGCTTCAAGCCCTTCTGCGCCAGGATCAGATCGAAGAAGCTGGTGTTCTTATGGACGCCATGACAGGCCTCCGAACCTGGGCCGACGGCGGTCACCAGCACCCATTCGGATGTGTGATTTCCGCTTGTCCATTGAACCTTGGAGTGGTTGCCGAGAATCGCCGCAAGATTGCTGCTGAACCCGCCTCGGAATGAATCGAGCGGAAACTGCGATTTGCCTGCACGCGCGTCGATGATCCCCTGCGCCTGCGCGGTCGTGAGGCCGATGCCGAGCTTGGCCTTGATCAGATCCTGCATGGACGCTGGCGTTGTGGCGTTGGGAAAATCCCTCGCCAGCACGTCGTAGGAGGCGGTCATATTGGCCGCCGTCAGCAGGCCAGCCGTGGAATCGAAGTACTCGTGGCCCGCACCGTTCAATGAGGGTCCGCCCGTGGCATGATCGGCGGTGATGATGACCAGAGTGTCGCCGTCTTCCAACGCGAAGTCCACCGCCGCCTTAACTGCTTCTTCAAATTCGATTTGATCGTAGATCATCGCCGCGAAGTCGTTGGCGTGGCCGCCGTGGTCAACCTTGCCACCTTCAACTTGCAGGAGGAAGCCGTTCGGCGAGTCCTTGAGCGCCGCAATCGCCTTCTTGGTCATTGCGGCCAAAGTCGGCACTTTGGCATCGAGTTCCGCATTGTTTCTTCGGTCGACAGTATAAGGCAAGTGGCTGCTGGAGAAGATTCCGAGGAACTTCCCTCTGCCATCCCAAGCCTCCAATGCTGTCTTGTCTTTCGCAACCTTGAATCCAGCCTTTTCAAAGTCCGCATAGAGGTCCTTCTTGTCCGATCGGCGGGAAGCCGAGAACATGCTGTCTCCACCGCCCATCAAGACGTCCACGCCTGACTCAAGGTGCATTTCGGCAATCTGCGCTTCCAGGTCGCGCTGAATGCAGTTGACGGAAAATCCGGATGGGGTGGCGTGAGTGATTCGAGTGGTCGTCACAAGTCCGCAGCGCACCTTGTTTTCGCTCAAAATCTGCGTCAAAGTGCGAAGCTTGGTCCCATCGGGGAACATATTGACCTGCCCGTTCCAGATGCGGCGTCCAGACCCCCATGTCGAGGCGGCTGCCGAGGAGTCGGTCACGATGGAATTCAGCGACCCGGTGTCCTGAAGTCCATTGACCGCGTAATCCTGCCCCATCAAGGTCTCCCAATAGCCCGGGCGACCGTCCATGAGCATCTGAAGCTGGCTCGCCATCGCCGGGACCTGGTCGGCCATGCCATCGGCAACCATGAAGATGATGTTCTTCGCCCGCCGCCCACGCTGTGAAGAGGAAGCCTTGATGGCGGGCATGCCGAACGCGGCTCCTGCCGCACCCATCATGCCTGCACCAAGCACGGAACGTCTCGTAACCTTCATGCTTGACGGTTTACCGCTTTGGGATTAAATTTTGTTAAGGGCTTGGGACGCTTTGGCCTGGTTCCAAAGATCATCCCACTCTTCCGGAGAAAGCTCCGACAGGGGACGAGACGATGCAGCTTCCATGGCCATAAAGCGTTCGGTGAACCGATTGAGCATTCTCCGCAAAGCTTCTTCCGGCTCGACCTTCATCCACCTCGCGATATTGACGATGGTGAAGAGAAGGTCGCCGATCTCTGATTCAATTTCCTCTTGAACCCCTGACTTCTCGGCTTCACGGAGCTCTCTCTCCTCCTCACGAACCTTGTCCCAGACCGCCTCCAAGTCGGGCCATTCAAAGCCGCAGCGCGCCGCCCGTTTGCTGATTTCAAAGGCGCGGAGAAGTGATGGCATCCCCCTTGGCACACCCGCGAGAACTGATTGCGGCTTTTCGCCTCCCTTCTCGCCTGCCTTGATCCGATCCCAGTTCTTCAGCACGGCTTCCGCGTCCTCCACGACAACGTCGCCAAAGACATGGGGGTGGCGGCGGATGAGTTTGTCGGTGATCATCTTGGCGGCGGCATCAATGTCCCATTTGCCCTCCTCTTTCTTGATCTGTGTGTGCATCAAGGGCTGGAGCAGGACATCTCCCAGCTCCTCAAGCATCTTCTCCTCATCGTCAACATCAATGGCGTCAAACAGCTCATAGGATTCTTCGATGAGATGCTTCTTGAGTGTCTGATGGGTTTGAGCCTGATCCCAAGGGCACCCTCCCGGGCCCAGCAGACGATCGACGACCCAGACAAGACCATAAAGTCCGCCGGGATGCTCGTGGTTCAGCGCCGGAATCACCAGAGCCGCGCCCTTCGGCCAGCGTTCAATCTCCCCCAAGACAGTGGACATTGTCTCTCCCCTGGCTTCGATCCAGCAGGGGACCAAGCCGGGAACAATCTCGGCAAACGCGCGACGAATCGGTTCGAGATCGTCAAAACCGATGAAAACCTGGTGGGCGCGAAGATCGGGCTGCAGGATCAGCGGCGCGATATGCACCTGATGCGACCCCTTCAACCCGATCTTGGCCAGCAGCTCCACAGACTTAGCCGCCCTGGAACAGCTTCTTGATCTTGTCGTCGAACGGAGTGCCCTGAAATTCGAAGCGGGCCGTCCTCCGCATTTCATTCATCTTTTCGGTGAATTTCTGAAGGGGCAGGCCCTTGTCAAGCATGATTTGGCGGCGGATTTCCGCCTTGGTGTTGTCGTCCAACGGCACCATGCCTCCATCCTTGATGTCGTCGACCTGGAAGCGGACAAATGAATCTCCCGCTTTGATCCAAGGGGTGATGTCGCCCTTCTTGCTCTGGGTGATCATGCCATGCGTGGCCGAGCCAAGCTGCTCTTCCGCGACTTCACCAAGCATTCCGCCCGAAGCTTTCGAAACATCAAGACTGTACTTTGCGGCGACCTCCGCGAATGATTCTCCCGCCTTGAGGGCGTCGTCCACCTGGTTCTGAGCTGCGGGAGTCTGGACGACAATGGTGCGGAGAACAAACCGCTTCGGAATGATGAACTTGCGCGGATTGTCGGTGTAGTACTTGTTGACTTCAAAGTCGGTCACATTCACGCCTTTGGTGAAAATTTTGAACTCGCACATCTGAACCAGGGCTTCATAGCGAAAGTCTGCGTCGCTGAATCCGGCCTGGATGAATGCCTCATACGACTCCGGAGCGAGCCGCTTGCGACGGGCGATGTCTGCATTGATTTCCGCCTCGGTCGGATAAACATTCTCCTTTTTGGCGAGCTGCACCATGAGAATCTCGTTCACGATCGTCTGGAGGGTCAAGAAGCCGGGAGTCTCGGCGACAAACTGAGTTCCCGCAAGCTTCCCAACGTTGGGGAGGACTTCCATCCGGCGGTAATACTGGTCACCCTTGATCTGCTCTCCGTTCACTACCAGCAACACCCGGTCCGAAGACACTTGAGCCATGCTGGCAGTTGCGGCCCCAAATGCCGCGAGGGCGACAAGCCATTTCATGCGTGAAATCATCATACAAACACCGATTGCTAGGATTCAGACGATTATCAGGCCCGGAGTCATTCCCACATCTGAAAAGTCCTGGGAGAAAAGGTCGTCTCCAGCTTCAAACGACGTTTTATTTCCGGGAGCATTGCGTCCGCCCAAATCTGATACCCCTCGGAGGACAGGTGCAGGTAATCCGGCATGATTTGCGGGCTGATCATTCCATCTTTTTCGATCAGCCTGCTTCCAATATCCAGAAAAAAGATCTTCCTGCCATCAGCAAGCGCCGCAGACAACTCAGCCGCCTCCTTGACCGCCAGGCGGAGGCGATCATCAGGCTTCTCCCCACGCGGCAGAGGCGCAAGGATGAGGATTTTTGACTCTGGACTCTCCCGGGCAATCCGCTTGACAATGGCGCGCAATCCTTCGACCGCCTCCCGGGGCGTCGAGGAGCCGTGGCCGACATTGTTCGAGGCGAGGTCGCAGACTACAATGAGCTTCGGTTTCGCACCCACGATTTCCCCGTTCTCGATCCGCCAAAGAGCGTGTTCGGTCCGGTCGCCACTGAACCCAAAGTTGGCGGCTTTGAGTGGAGCAAAACTCCTGTCCCAAATCTGCCTGCCCGTTCCCTCCCAATCCTGGACAATGGACGCTCCCAAAAGCGCGACATCAAACCCTCCAGCCTTCGTCGCCTCCACGCTGAATTGGTGCCGCTTCGCCAACCAATCTTCGGAAATTCGGGAAGCGGGGGTCGTCGCCGTGTCGAACTGCATCGGCCAAAGTGCGAGAAGGGCCGGGATCATGGCAGCTTCAAAATCCGCTCAATTTCCGGAAGCATGTTGTCTCCCCAAATCTGGTATCCCGCCGGGCTGAGATGGAGATAGTCCGGCATGATCGCGGTCTGCAGAGTGCCGTCCTGGCTGATGAACTTCGGGCCCAAATCAAGCAGAAAGACATTCTTGTTGTCCGCAGCCTGCTTGTACTGATCCACCATTGATGCCACGTTCAACCTCAGCAGGTCGTTGGGTTTCTGACCGCGCGGAAAGGTTGCGAGCAGCAGGATTTTTGACGCGGGGGTGTCGGTGCGAAGCTTCTGGACAATCGCACGCACACCTTCGGCGGCCTGAGCCGCGTTCGAGCTTCCGTGCCCAACGTTGTTGGTGCCGATCATGATGACGATCAGCTTCGGCTTGGCGGCAGTCAATTCACCGTTGGCCAACCGCCAGAGAACGTGCTCAGTGCGGTCGCCGCTGAATCCAAAGTTGGCAGGCTTGAGCGGGGCGATCTTCTTTTCCCAATAACCCCGGCCATCTCCCTCCCACCCCTGGGTGATCGAATCACCGAGGAAGGCCACATCAAACCCACCCTTCTCAGTCGCCGCAACGCAGGCGGCGTGCCTCTGCGCCCACCAATCCTCGCCGCTGCGGGAAACGGGGGCGATGGCGGGGTTGGATTGAGACATGGCAAGAGCGGCAAGCGCGATGGCGGCGTTCATCAATTTCATTATGCGCGGCAGTTCGGCATCAATTCTTGATGCCGAACTGGTTGAGGTACCAGGCCAGTTCCTCTGCGCGAAGGCGATAGGCGTCGTAGCGGCCGCTCGCTCCACCATGCCCGCCCGCCATCACACACCTCATGATGAGATGCGCGCCGGGAGCCATCGTCGCCCGCATCTTGGCGGTCCACTTCGCGGGCTCGTGGTACATCACCTGGGAGTCGTTGAGGCTTGTGGTGACCAGCATGTTGGGATACCGCACCGCCTGAATA
>JAEYWW010000334.1 GCA_023428805.1 Armatimonadota bacterium
CTTGCCGCCTGCCTGGCGGGAGACCGAGACGAGGCCCCGCGACCGGTGGACGGGCTTGATGGGGCGGTGCGTTTTGGGTTTGCGCTCCGAGCGGAGGATGTCGCGATGCGCGAGGCAGACGATTTCATCCCTGCGGAAAGCCCAACCGTCGAACATCGTCCTTGGCTCGGCGAAGAGGATGCCGAAAGCCTTCTGCGATCCATCGCGGGCTTTTTGAACGCATCCGGCGGGCTGATTCTTCTCGGAGTGGACGAATCGGGTGCAACAGCGGAAGCCGGAGAAGAGCACTCAACAATGGCGGAGTGGATTTCCCACTCCTGCGCCTCCCGGCTCTCGCCTCCGCCTGGTCCGCTGCTTCGAGTTCGCCCGCATCCCCATCCTGCGGGAGGCCTGCTTCGTGTTGAAGTCAGCCCCTCGTATGCGCCCGTCGCCCTCCAAACTCGCCATCCCAAAACAGGCGAGACCACCGAGCAGTTCTTTGTCCGCCAAGTCAACGTTCATCGCGAATTGACGGGGCAGGCGAAGGAGCGGTTTGTTCGGGAAAGGAAATGATCACTCCGGGACAATAATCGGTTCAGAACGAATGCCGTCAGCGTAGACGAAAGTGATTTTGGCCTTTGGGGGCAGCTTGCCATAATTCGCCTCGATGAGCGACAAAGACACGTCTTCAAAAATGGCTGAGTAAGGCATGACCTCAACAATGCGCTCGCTTTGCCGACCTTTCTTTAACGGCTTCGCTGTAAGCTCATTTCCATCTTTTGTTGTTACTTGAACATGCAAAGAGTTGCCAAGCAACCACGGGAGCGTGCTCCGATCCAGTGGTTTCATTGCAGAGAAAGACCCGCCAACCAATTTTATTCTCCTGATCATGTCGAACAATCATCAGTGAGAATCCTGTGGCGTTCAATGTTGTTGGTGGATGGCTTTGCAGCAGAGCAGGCAAAGCAGCAATGCTCAACACCACACTCAGCTTGCAAAGAATGCTACGGATGCTTTTCATGATCAACACTCTCAACCTTCATATTAGAATCTAAAAACGTATCGAAGTCTATTTTAATATGCTTCAAGGATTTGTCGGCCTTCTGCACGATTGAGAAACTTGAAATATCAAGCCAAGTCTGCGCCCCACGAAAAAGCACCGCTCCTTTTCGCAGCCTGTCCCGGATTGACGTTATGAGTCGAGAATTGCGGCTTGGCAAGACGGGCACTGCGCCAACCCGTTTTTCGCTCCAAAGAATTGCACTGAAAAATGGACTGTTATGTGAAGTCTCCGAAAAGATCTCAACATCCCTTCATCGCATGACTGTAACGGGGATCCCCATGATCCACCACTGGAAGCGATCCTCATCCAAGGTGATCCAAGAGGCGAGTGAGGGGATCAGCAGCACGAGGAGGGCGAGCCAATTGAGGGTGATGCTCGTGGGGTCAGGCGTCCTCTCCAGCCACAAGCGAATCAAAAGCTGCAGAAGCAAAACCCCCGCACCACTGAGTGAAAGAACAGGAGGAGCCCAGTAAGTTCGCTTTCCCGAAGCCTGATCAGGCTCAGCTTTACGAAAATGAGCGAGGTGACTGGGGCCAAGAATCTGACTCATAAGCATCTCGGAACCGAAATCATCTTCATAAAACTCAATTTCGGATTCGCCCGACTTCGCCGTCACGGTCCACAAAAATGTCCTACGGAAACCCTTGAGCTCCGGCTCTTTCACGACGGGCGAAAGATGCATCAGCAGCGAATCAAGCTGGTCGAGATGAACAATAGCGGTTTCCTCATTCCTATCATCAATCACTCTTCCTGATTCGACGCGGATGCCCCTCCTCATCAGCCGCCGAAATGCAATCGTAAAAGCCGCCGCAAAAACGAAGAAAATGCCGATTGTAAACATGACGTACGGATCTGAAGCAGTGCGGGGAACAAACCATGCCAACCCCAGCAGGGGAGGCACAGAGAGAATTGCCGAAATCGTCCCGACTCCCAACGCCTAGACGACGAGCTTCTTCAATGGACCCGGGCAGTAGACCAGCGAACCGTTCTTCTGGACTGGCCGGATCGGCATGGCATATTTTAGCCAGCCAAGCTCTATACTTTGATTGATGGTCGCCGCACCGTTTTCATCCTGGCCGCAGTCGGGTCGTCCTGATGGCTGGTTTCCCTCTCCGGTTGGAACCAAAGAAGCCGACTTCTACCGCGAGAATGGCTTTCTGGTCGTTGAAAACGGGTTCTCTAGCCACGAGATCGAGGCCCTCAACGCGGAGGCCGCCGCCATCTGTCGGGGAGATCGGGGGCGGGAAATCAACGGTCTGCTGCCGGGCTTGGAGGGCGAAAGCGATGCTGAGGTCCTCCAGCGGCATCTCTGCATCCACTTTCCCGACAAGGTGAGCCCCTTGATGCGGGAGCACCTGGGCCATCCCACGCTCGTCAACATCCTGACCAACGTCATCGGGCCGAACGTGAAGTGCATGCAGTCGATGCTCTTCATCAAGGCGGCGGGCAAACCGGGGCAGGCGTGGCATCAGGATGAGGACTACATTCCGACCCGCGACAGAAGCCTGACGGGCTGTTGGATCGCGCTCGACGATGCGACCGTCGAAAACGGCTGCCTCTGGGTCATCCCGGGCTCCCACAAGCCGGGAGTCCTCTGGCCGATGAAGTTCCACGACGACAAGAGGTTCGACTGCGCCTGGGAGTCGTACGATTATCCCTATACCGACGACATGGCGGTTCCGGTCGAAGTGAAGGCGGGGAGCGTGGTGGTCTTCAACGGCTATACGCTCCATCGCTCGCTCCCGAACCGCGCCCAATCGGGCTATCGCCGGGCATTGGTCAACCACTACATGAGCGCGGAATCGCTGCTCCCCTGGCTCTGGCCGAATGAGCCGACGGGCATGGGAACGCATGACCATCGCGACATTGTGCTCGTGGCGGGCCGTGACCCCTACGCCTATAAGGGAGTCGAAGATGTGATGCACGCCCACGTCCGAACCAGCGGCGAGGGCGGGTGCGCGAACCCGGAGAAGGCGACAGAAGAGGATTAGCCGGGACGGGGAAGTCCGGGGAACATGGTTCGGTCGAGCTGGTAGAGATCAACCTTCCAGCGCCCCTGATCCTTCACCATCGGAATCTCAAACGGCTCCAGATAGCCTGCCTGCCGGTCAAGATCAACAATATAGGTTGCCTGCTCGGCATTGATGCCCTGATCCGCCTTGGTCTGCCAGCGAAACACGTAGTGCTTGGCGGGATAGGCGAGGGTGTATTCCCACTTCTTCTGCACCGACTCGGCGGGTTCGCCTTCGGCATAGGAAAGTTCTGTCAGCGTCTTCGCATCACCACGCGCCAGCGCGTCCATGAACTTCGTCCCGGCGGAAGAGGGGGTCTCGCCCATGCGGAAGAAGAAGGCGACAATCACCAGAATGCCGAGCAGTCCGACGGCATACATCCAGTGAATCTTTCCGGAACGACGATTCATGAACAGATTTAACCTTACGGAAGCGCGCGGAGTTTCCGCGTGAGGGACCAGGATTCGGCGGCATTGATCTTCCAATCCCCTTCGCCGCGGATCAAAGCGAAGCGAAACGCGGAGACTCCGTAGACCGGAGACTCGTAAACCACGTCCACGATTCCCAGATTTCCCCGGGTCCGAATGTTGACCACCGACACCCGTGCTCCGGCTTGAGAATAGACGCGGAGATCATTGATGATGGCAATGGCGGCATTCGCGTCCCCTGTTGCCTGAAAAAGCTGGTAGGCGGCCTCCCGGTCGTCTCGATTCACCGCCTCATGCAGTTCCCGCACGATGGCGGAGGGGCCGCGATCCATGCTGAGGCCGAAGACGGTGAGGGTCAAGATGGCCAGCCCGAGCGCCGCAATCCATGCCGAAATCGGCGCCTGAAACCGCCCCCTCACCGCGCGATCTTACCAACTCTTTGAACAAAACCGGGCAAAGTCCGTCCAACCTGCCGTACTATTCAGGGGAAAAGGAACTTATGAGCAATCAGTTCACCAGGCGCGATCTTTTGAAGCAGGGCACGGTGCTCGCCGTCGGCCTGATGGCTCCGCCCTGGCTCGCCTCGGTGGCAAAGGCCGACATGGTGCGGCAGGCCAAAGGCAGGAAATCCGATCCCGACAGCGTGCTCGTCGTCATCGAACTTGCGGGCGGCAACGACGGCCTCAACACGATCATCCCCTACCTGGACCCCGCCTATCACAAGCTCCGGCCAACGATTGGCGTGAAGGAGGATCAGGTCTTCAAATTGGACGACGGCCTCGGATTCCATCCGGCGATGAAGGGCATGGGCGAGCTGTTCAAGCAGGGAAAAGTTGCGGTCATCCAGGGCGTCGGCTATCCAAACCCTAACCGTTCGCACTTCAAGTCGATGGACATCTGGCAGAGCGCCAGCCCCGAGGAGCAGATCAAGCATGGCTGGATCGGGCGGCACTTTGACGGGCTGATGGTGAATGGGCCGCTCAACCCGGTCAGCGGCCTCGGTTTGTCAGTTGAAAAACCTCGAGCATTGACCGCCGCCAAAGCCAGCATTCCCTGCTTCGCCAGCCTTGCCGACATCAAAAACATGGTGGGCAATGCCGACAGTGAAAAGCTGCTGCGTGAGATTCAGGGCAAGGAGGCTTCGGCCGGATCGGCAACCCGCACGATCCAGCAGGCGAGTGTTTCCGCACTGGACGCGATGGCCGCGCTGCAGTCAAAGCTCGACACTTACGCGCCGACCGGGGCATATCCCGATGATGCTTTTGGCCGCGGTTTGAAGCAGGTCGCCCAGTTGATCGCCACCTCACCGATGACGCGGGTGATTTATTTCCGCGTCGGAGGATTCGACACCCACAGCAAGCAGACGGATTCCCACGCAAGGCTTCTCCAAGGTTTCAGTGATTCTGTGAAGGCCTTCCAGGACGAAATTGAGAAGCTGGGCAAAGGCGACAAAGTCATCACAATGGCCTTCTCCGAATTTGGTCGCCGGTCCTATGAGAATGGCTCTGCGGGAACCGACCACGGCAAGGCCGGCCCGATGTTCCTGATAGGCAAGCAGGTCAAAGGTGGGCTCTACGGTCCGAAGCCTGACTTGGTGAATCTTCAGGATGGCGACTTGGCTTGGAAGATCGACTTCCGTCAGGTCTATGCGACCGCGCTTGACGACTGGATGGGCGGAGAATCCAAGGCCGTCCTCGGTGGTTCGTTCGAGCGATTGGCTCTCTGGAAGTAAACACACTCTGCGGGAAAAAATAGTCCAGCACTCACGTGAGTGCTGGACTGTCCTTTTTGTGATATGAGTCGGCTCAGACGGTTCCTTCAGGGAACCAAAGCTTGAGTTCGCGGGCGGCGGCGGCCGGATCGCTGGAACTGTGGGTGAGGTTGTCCTCGATCGTCAGCGCGAAGTCGCCGCGGACGGTGCCCGGTCCGGCTTCGAGCGGGTTGGTGGCGCCCATCATGGCGCGGATCGCCTTGACGGAATTTGTTCCGGTGACGGCCATCGCCACGATGGGGCCGCTGACAAGGTAGTTGCAGACATCCTTGAAGAACGGTCGTTCCCGATGCTCGTCGTAGTGATCTTGGACCGTCTTGAGGTCGGCGTTGATGAGCTTCAGGCCGGTGACTTTCAGTCCGCGGGCCTCGATGCGGCGGGTGATTTCGCCGATCAGGTTGCGCTGCACTCCGCCCGGCTTGATGAGGACAAGTGTTGTCTCGCTCATGTTGATGCCGAGCGTACCAGCCCGGTCAGTTTCGACCCGGACCCTCAGACGTAGGTGCTTGCCCGCCGTACCTTCTGGAAGGTGACGGGGCGTTTGATGTGCTGATGCACGAAATTCGGATAGCCCGTCATGTAGTCCAAATCGTATTCTTCCGGCGGCCAGATCAGGGTCAACGGAACAGATGAAGCTTGCGCGTGCGCCATCTTTGACTCCGCAAACTCCTCGTAGCCCGCGATCTTGTGCGGTTGGGCGAGCGTGGCGAGCAGATCCACAAACAGCATATCGGCTCCGTTGCAGGAGTCCAAACCGTGCCGCCAGTCACGGGTGATCACCGCCTCATCTTCGGGGTGAAACGCCTTCCGGGCCTCGGATGCCACTTCCTCATCGTCGGTGATCACCACAAACTTCATAAACTACTTACAATGACGGGCGCAACACCTCAGGTGGTGCAGTCTCATCCCATCGCCGGGTCAGTCCGCGACCACCTGCCTGTCTCGATTCTCCCCGCAAAGCGGTGACGCGCGCCCGGTTCCTGGACTTCAAAGTCGTACCAGCCATGACTGTCGAGCAGATCGAAACCGTAAACATCACTGTGCTCGGGATCGATCTCAGACTGGACGAGTTTTCGGCCATAAGATTTGTCCACGAGCCTCATGCTGCAGGCCTCCCTGCCCAAGTTGAAGACTTGGATCATCAAGCGTCCTTCGGACTCGTCGGCCCAGACATGAAGGTTCGTCTGCGACAGGCTTCCTTGGAATTCACGCAGGAAGCCGTTCGGACCGTCAATTCGGAGATCGTATTCGTCGTCTGCCACCGGGATCATGTCAATGACCTGCGTTCCGGGTTTGACCGCGTAGCTTCGGCAGAACCCGCCGCTCTTGTAGGAGATCAGGTTGAAGGGAGAGCCTGCCGCATTGCGTCCAAAGCGGCTTTTTCGCGCCTCGAATGTGATTTCGATTCCATCCCCGCTTCGGCGCGATTGGACCGCGAGTTCGTAGGGAAGCGGACAGGATGGGCGGGTGCCCGGCTCCTGAAAGTTGCTGACATCCGCCGACCGAATCTCCTCCCGGGTCAAGGTCCTGCCAAACGACGGCCTGGGCTTCGACCTTGCGCGGTGAATCTCCGCGATAGTCTCATCCCGGTCCAGATATTCCGGAAGCTTGTACTTCTCGCCATGATAGGGCCGGAAGATCGAGGTCATGTCGCCGCAGACCGTCCGCCGCCAGTCGCTGATGTTGGTTTCCCGCACATCTTTGCCGCGATGTTCAAGCCACTTTTCGATCAATTGGATGATCGAGGTGTGATCGAAAACCTGGGAGTTGACGCATCCTCCCCGGCTCCAAGGCGACGCGACCACCAGCGGGCAGCGATAGCCGAGGCCGATGCTGCTGTCGCGGTTGTGGGCGTTCGAAACATAGAGCGATGTGTCCATGCCCTCGGAGCATTTACCGGTTTCCGGGCGGTTGGGATGG
>JAEYWW010000379.1 GCA_023428805.1 Armatimonadota bacterium
CCCATGAACAGCGCGGCGACAAAGCCCAACACTCAAGGGAGAGGCGGACATATGCAGAGGGTGATTCATCGCCCGCAGATGGACCCATCAAGCTCGTGCGCGATGATTCCTCGGGCACGAAGAAGGCGGGATTTGGCGGCCGCGTGTGTGATGCCGAGCTTCCGTGCCGCCTCCTCCACTCCCATGCCCTGGATGTCGCACATGACATAGATGTCGCGATAGGTGTCCGACAAGGCATCGACTGCCTCTCGAATGCAGCCCTTCATTACCGCGAGCTCCATCTCGTCGGATTGCTCCGGGATCAGATCATGATCCTCGGCATACTGCAGAGCATTCCGCAGGCGATCATTGCCGCGCATTTTCGCACAGACTCGCCGCGCGATGGTGCCGAGCCATGCTCGGAAATTCTGATCTTCTCTCAATTGGTCGGCGGCCTGGAATGCCTGCAGAACTGCCTGAGCCAAGGCATCTTCCGCATCATCTTGATTGGAGCAGACGCGAACCATCTGGCGATAGACGGCGTTTCGATGCATCCGAACCAGTCGCTCAACATTCAGCTTCGCGTCTTTCATCGCTGTATGATGCCTCTTCTCTGGCACAGATCTGACCAGAGTCAGATCTGTGCCAGAGCCTGGTCCAGATCAGCGATCAAATCATCGGGGTCTTCGATTCCGATGGAGGACCGGACGAGGTTGTCGGTGATGCCGACTGCCTCGCGGACTTCCCTGGGCATCTCAAAGTGGGTCATGGTCGCAGGCTGTTCGATCAGGCTCTCGACTCCGCCGAGCGAGACGGCGAGCGTGAAGAGCTTGGTGGAAGTCAGGAACTTGCGCGTGTGCTCGAGATCACCCTTGACGCGGAAGGAGACCATGCCTCCGAATCCCGTCATCTGCTGCTTGGCGAGTTCGTGGTGGGGATGGCTCGCCAACCCCGGGTAGATCGACTGCTCGATCTTCGGATGGCTTTCCAGGAATTCGGCGACCTTCATCGCGTTGACCGCGTGCCGCTCCATGCGGACGCCGAGCGTCTTCAACCCTCGGAGTGCGAGGAAGCAGTCGAACGGCGACGGCGTCGGCCCGAGCGCATTCTGGCAATATTTGATGCGCTCGTAGAGCTTGTCGTCGTTGAACATCGCCGCGCCCATGATGACGTCGCTGTGGCCGTTCAGATACTTGGTCATGGAGTGCATGACAATGTCCACGCCCAGGTTGAGAGGCTGCTGGAAGTAGCTCGACATGAAGGTGTTGTCGATGGCCGTCCAGATATTGTGCCGCTTGCCGACCCGGGCGATCATCTCAATATCCACCAGGTTGAGGAGGGGATTCGTGGGCGATTCGAACCAGATCAGCTTGGTGTTCGGCTTGATCGCGGCCTCGATGTTCTCCTCCTTGTCGATCTTGATGAAATCGAATGTGATCCCGCGCTTTGCCGCGACATCGACGAGATAACGGTAGGTTCCTCCATAGATGTCGTCTCCCGTGATGAGATGGTCTCCCGCCTCCAGGATGCTCATGATTCCGTCCACCGCGGCCATGCCGCTGCTGTAGGCGAGGCCATATTTGGCGTTCTCGATCGCCGCAAGACACTCTTGAAGCACCGTTCTCGTTGGGTTGTCGGTTCGGGTGTAGTCGTACATCCCGTATTCGCCTGGCGCGGTCTGCGCGAATGTGCTGCTCTGATAGATCGGGGGCGTGACCGCGCCGTGAAGAGGCTCCGGACGGGAACCGAGGTAGACGAGAAGTGTGTCGAGCTTGAGACAGTCGGGATTCATCGCTAAAAGAACTCCATACAGACAACGGGAAGAGGAGAAAGAAATTGAACGGCCTGAAGGAAGGCGTCGGCATCGCGGATGTCCACCAACTCGCAGTCGGCGACGTCGATCAGGCTCGGCTGCCCCATCAGGGCTTGGCTGAAGGCGTGGATGCTGATCGAAAGATCGGCATCGGCGGCTTTTTCAACCTCGGTATGGCCATCCTTTGAAATGACCCGCCACGGACCCCGGTTCTCCGGGATCAGGCTGTCGAGGACTTCGATGGTGAAGTCCACCGGGAGCTCGGAATGGAGAGCCGCCAGTGCGACCGGCACATTGGTCGCACGAAACATGGTGGGCCGGGCGAGGGTGCTTGTCGCGCCCTGGTCGAGAAATCGGGTCAGGTACGGGCTGTTGGGAGGTTCGTTCCAAATCAGCTTGCCCTGGTTGCTCATCGCGCCACGCAGCACGCCGAGGATGCTCTCATAGCCCTGCTTGGTTGACCACGCGATTTCTCCCACGCTCGCCTCGCCCCAGAAATCTTTGAGGTTGATCCAGGCGAAGGCCTCGATGGGATCACCGACGGCATAGATGGGCAGAGGCTTCTTGCCGAGCCTCTTCTTCCAGTCGTCGGCCGAACGGATGTGACTGCCGGAAAGGTTGCGGATAAAGGGGATGTAGGCGCTGTCGAGCAGCGTGACCTCTTCTGGAGAAATCTGGCGCACGGGAAGTGTGACTTCGGTCTTCGGTAGTCGATGTCCAGGACAGGAAAATTGCCATCGCCACCCGCAGGTTTCGTAGCCGAAACGTCGGTAGTAGCTCTCCTTGTAGGCATAGAGGCACGACACGGCAAATCCCTGCTCGTGCATCGCCCGCACAACGCCCTCCATCAAGACATGAGCGGCGCCAGTCTGCCTCGCTTCGACAAGGGTCGCCACCCCTCCCACTCCGCCGCAGGAGAGATCCGCGTCCCCGCGGGCGAGATGATAATGGTGAAGTTGGCAGACGGAGACAGGTTTGCCTTCCTGTCGGACGAGCCATCGGCTTTGGTTGTCCGGTTCCGGGTCAAGGGCTTCATCGGGAGGCTGGTTCGTATAGACCCATGCCCAGACATGGTTCATATCCTCCCAATCAGCTTCAACCGCGCGCGTGAATTCCAGCATGACAACCTCATCTCCATGCTGACACGTTGGAGCACCCACGGCAACCCTCTTGGGATTCCGATTCTAATGAATGTGCTGGGAGCAGGATTGCATCGAACACGACTGAACGTCCTTATAATATTCGGTATTGGATCGCACCCTCAGGTTCTTCCATTAAGAATCAACGGCAATTCGGCGGGTGGGACGAGACTGCAGCAAAACAAAGTTGCCCAGTCATTCTGATGCGCCTCTGAATGTTGCGCGTCTCGTCTTTCGGACAAAATTGATTGTTCCTGCGAGGACCCAGCAATATGCCCCTTCTTGCCGCCCTGCTTTTGACCGCCCTTGTGCCCGACACTCCTGTGACCGCCCGCCTGCAGGTGCAGACGGGCGCATGGATGTACCAGGGCGGAGAGCTTTCTCCCGACGGCAGGCTGTTGGCGACGATCAACGGCGGAAACCAGGGCGCGGAGCCCCCCGCGCTTTGGGAAGTTGAGACCGGACGGCAGATTCTGACTTTTGAGGCGCCGCCCTCCGGGCTGACCAGCGCGGGCCTCAGTTTCAGCAAAGATCAAACCCGTCTCGCCGGATTCTCCCATGCCGGGCTGCTGGTCTGGGACACAAAGACCGGAAAGCTGGTCGAACATTGGGAGGAGGCCGATGATGCGGTCATGCTCGATGGCGGCGTGGCGGTTCGAGTCGGGCGCATGACGCTGGGCTACGACCTCATGGGGGGCGATCCAAACCCGATTGTCGATGTGCCGGGCCAGAGCGCGATTGTGCTGGTTGATCTCGACCGAGTTCTTGCGGTGGAAAAAGATGGGACCGCCCGACTCTACCGTGGCGATGATGTCATCGGCTCCTTCAAGCTGAAGCGAACGCCATCCGCCGTGATTCCATGCGGTCCAAACGCGGTCGCGGCGAACATGATCTATTTCCCATCGACCACGGTCGATCCCTCCGATCCTGAGAAGCGCGTCACGCAGCCCGGCGAATACGATTGGGCGGTGCTGGACACAAGCTCCCAGCCCACAAAGTCGGTCGAATTCAAGGCCAGCCGAGTTGTGCCCGTGGCCGATGGCCTGGTCGTCATCAACGATGGGAAGGCCGAACTGCGGAAGAGCTCAGCCTGGTCGCAAGCTGAAGCCCTGCCGCTCCCCGAATCTCCTGAGTCCGTCTTCGCGCTGCAGGATGGCCGCACCCTGGCTGCGATCAAGTCGGGCGACATCCACCTGCTGAACCAGGACACGCGTCAAAAACGCGAGTTGAAGGGGGCGGAGACTCTGCTGCTGATGGGCGACTTCTATCCCCTGCCTGACGGTGGAAGTTTTGTTGGGATTTCTTCGTTTGTTGCGCCCTACATCGCCACTGTCAGCCTGCAGGATGGTTCAACAATCCGCGAGTTTGATGCTCTGGCCGCTGGGCCGGGTGCAATCAGCCTGGGCGGGGGAGGCACGCGGCTCGCGGTCGGATATGGCTTTTCGTCCGAGGAGCAGACTCAGCTTGTTTGGGATCTCGACACCGGGCGCGCCAAGCTGGTTCCGGGATCGCTCATCGAACTCGCCTATCCCAATGATTCCGCCAACGAAATTTTGGTGCAGAGGGGCGATAAAGTGTCCCAGATCGCCCTCTTGACCAATCGGGAAACGGAGCTGCTGAGCGTCCCTGAGCTCAAAGAAATGTCCGTTCTCGGCGCATTCACCGATCTGGTGATCGCGCGTGACGAGGAGAAGGGGATGCTGCTTGCCTGGCAGGCCGACCCCATCGGGAAGACCGCCATCCCCTATGAGATGTTCTTCTCGGTCGGTCAGACTCGGGGCTCGAAGCACTTCTGGGTCTGCGTGGACGGCAAGGTCTTCTTCTTCGGTGTCGATGACGGCTCTTCCGAGGTCTACGGTGAGGCATCCATGCCTCATATTGATGCGGCTCTGGAGAAGTCGGAGAAGGAAACAATGCAGTTTGTGGGCGCAAACTGTGAGCTTTCCGCGACTCCCGACGACGAACTGCTCCTGCAAGTCGGCTACGCCAACTTTTTCCGGCTGCTCGGGGAAACGGTCAACGACGGAGTGGCATCGGATGATTTCGGCAGCGTCACCCTCTTCCATCGTTCGACAAAAACCTGGGAGACGATGGACATCGGGGATGCGATTCCGATGGACGGCGAGCTGACGAAGAGCGGCAAGCTGGCCTATGTCACAACCAAGCAGAGCCGCCTTCTGCGCATCAATACCGAAACGAAGAAGGTTGAGGCCGAGCTTCCTCTCGATTCTCCGGCTGGCGACATCGCGTTGGATGAGGATCGCGGCTTTGCGTTTGTACAAACTCAAAACGGGGTCACCGTGGTCGATCTACGCGGTTGGAAGGCTGCCGCCACTCTCGTCGCCTTGCAGGAGGGCAATTGGGCGGTGGTCGCTCCCGATGGACGCTTCGACGCCTCCGAACTCGATGGCCTCGAAGGGCTCTATTGGGTGTTCAGCGACGATCCCTATCGCCCAATGCCGATCGAAGTTCTGATGCGCGACTACTACGAGCCGCGCCTGCTCTCCCGCATTCTCGCTCGGGAGAAGCTGCCCGACTTGAAGCCCGTGACGGAGGTTGCGCGCGACCTTCCGCGGGTGGCGATCTCCGAGGTCAAACTGCTCGATGATGCGAAAGTCGATGTCAAGGTGACCGTGGATGCGGCGCAGACAACCGGCGCCCACGATCTGCGCTTGTTCCGGGATGGGCAGCTCGTCGCGCAGACCGATGGCGTTGTTTCGGGGAGCGGCGTCAAGGAAATCTGGTTCCGCGGAGTCCAGGTACCGCAACAGGGAGAAGAGTCGCTGACCTTTTCGGCTTATGCCTTCAACGCCGATCGCGCCAAGTCGGAGTCGGCTCGCGCGGTCGTCAAAACGACTCAGCCGAAAAAGAAGGGAAGGGCTTTCATCATGACGGTGGGGGTCAATTCATATGAAGATTCCACCTGGAATCTGACCTTCGCCGCGAACGACGCGAGGGCGATGGCGTGGGCGCTGGAGGCGTCGATGAACGAGTCCAAAGCGTTCGAGGAAGTCTTCCCCGGAACCCTCATATCCGACAAAGACGAGATGGAGGCGACCAAGAAGAATGTTAAAGATGCCATAGCCGAACTTGCTGACAACGTGACTCCCGAAGATTTGGTCGTCTTCCATTGGGCGGGCCACGGATACGCCGCCCCGGATGGAAAGTTCTATCTGATCCCATCCGACACAGGGGCAAAGTTCGATGTGTCAAATCCCGCGCATTTGGCTCGTGCGGTGAGCACCGATGATTTGGCGGAGTGGCTGCGTCCCGTTGATGCCGCGCAGATCGTCATGATGATCGACGCCTGTCATTCGGCGGCGACGGTTCAGGCTGAGGGCTTCAAGCCCGGTCCCATGGGCGCGCGCGGCCTCGGCCAGCTCGCCTTCGACAAAGGCATGATGATCCTCGCCGCAACCCAGGCGGCGGATGTCGCATTGGAGAGCGACCAGCTTGGCCACGGCCTCATGACATTCTCCGCAGTGGTTGCCGGGCTGATCGGCGATGACGAAGGGGGGCTGGTGTTCCGCACGTTCAGCAAAGACGGCAAAACCGCCTCCTTCCGCGATCTCTTCGACTTCACCGCCTACCTCGTCCCCCTGCTCCACCAGGAAATCCAGGACGGCAAGCGCCAGATTGCGCGAACCGGAAGGGTGT
>JAEYWW010000383.1 GCA_023428805.1 Armatimonadota bacterium
ATTTTGTGGAGGGATGGGACGACAGATCGCTCGACCTCCTTTGGGAAGGATTGTATGACCTGGATCACTTTCGCGGACGCCTGATCGCCGTTCCGGGCAACCATGACTACCACCAGGGGCGAGCCGAATGGCTGGGGGCGATCATCGAACCCCTCGGCGGACGGTTTCTCGTCAATCAAGCCTGCTCGATAGGGGGTGTTTCCTGGGTTGGAATCGACTCCGGAAACGAAGGCAATCCGCGCCCCTACTCAACACTCGAGAAGGCAGATTGGAGCCAGCCCACAGTCGTCATCTGGCATGAACCTGACTTTGTGGACACTCTGCCCGAGGGCCCGGACTTGATGTTGAGCGGGCACAGCCATGGCGGACAATTCATCACCCCGTGGGGTTGGGCTCCGATGACCTCACGCAACGGAAGGAAGTATCTGCAGGGATTTTTCGCGTCTCCACCAGTCCCGCTCTACGTGACGCGAGGAGTCTCCACAACCTTCCTTCCATCCCGTCTGTTCTGCCTCCCCGAAGCTGCGATCTTGACCTTGGAATAGACCGCAGCCAAGATCGCGCACAATAGGAGGCGTGAATTGGGAAGCGACCGATCAATTTGGCAATCTCTACGTGGGTGTTTCGGAAGCGGAAAGCACCGACGACCTGCGCCCGCACCTCGCCAGTCTGATCGAAGAGCTCTGCCAACGCACCCCCGGTCCGATCCAGGTCACGATTGACATGTCCTATGCCGAGATCAACGGCCCGGACCCCGAGCAGGTCGCCTATGTGCTGCAGGTGCCCTGGCTCAGCGGACAGGGGCCGGATGTGGTGGAGCAGATCAAAGCGGCTCTTGCTGAAATCTGCAACGAGAGCAACGTTGAACGTGTGTCCATCAAAGCTGTCTGACGAATTTCCAATGGATTCAGCGCATGCGTTAAGAGTCCGTTGGTGCAGACATACTTAGGTCATGTTCGCGGGTTTTCTGAGATCGGGAGTCATTGCCGCCCTGATGGTTGTCGGCGGGGTCGCTTATGCTGACAGCACAATCACCTTCATCCACACAAATGACCTTCACGCCCATGTTGAAGCCACGAAGATCAAAGATGTGGCGCTGGGCGGATATGCGCGCCATGCCACGCTGATCCGGAAACTGAAGCAGGAGTCAGTGAATCCGCTGCTGCTCAATGGCGGCGATGTTTTCCAGGGAACGCTCTACTTCAACACCTACAATGGCCTCGCCGATCTCGCCTATATGCACTATGTCGGCTATGACGCGATGGCGGTGGGCAACCATGAGTTCGACAAGGGGCCGTCGGTGCTCGCGGACTTCGCGAGGAGCGCGAAGTTTCCCCTGCTCAGCGCGAACATTGATGTGAGCAATGAACCTCTGCTCAAGGACGAGATCCTTCCTTCGACCATCCTTGAGGTGGGGAGCGAAAAGATCGGGCTTGTCGGCGCGACGACGGTCGATCTCCCGATCATCAGCAACATCGGCCTTCATGTCCGCATGAAGGAGATCGTCCCGGCTCTCCAAGCAGAAATCGACAAGCTGACCGCTCAAGGGATCAACAAGATCGCGGTCGTCAGCCACTGCGGCTTCAGCGAAGAGCGAGCGCTTGTGCGGGAGTTGAGCGGGGTGGACATCGTGGTTGGAGGCCACAGCCACACGCTTCTCGGCAAGCTCGAAATGCCGGAAGGGGTCTCATCGCGCGGCAGCTATCCGACAGTCGAAAAGAACAAGGATGGAAAGACCGCGCTCGTGGTCCAGGCATGGGAGTGGGGCAAGGTGATCGGGCGCATCGCGGTCACTTTCGACGACAATGGCGATGTCAAAAGCTGGGACGGCTCTCCCATCAAGGTTGATGAATCGATTCCCGAAGATCCAACGATGGCGACGATGGTCGAGGCGTTTCGGATGCCGCTCTTGACCCTCAAAACGCAGAAAGTTGGCGAAGCCAAGGAGGACATCGACCGCGCCGCCTACGGCAGAGAATCAGCCGTAGGCAACCTCATCGCAGACTCCATGCTTGAAGCGACCAAAAAAGCGGGAGCGCAGGCGGCATTCATGAACGCGGGCGGCATTCGCGCCCCCATTCCCGCAGGCAATCTCACCTTCGGCGGCCTCATCGAGGTCCAGCCATTCAACAACACCTTGGTCGTCATGGACCTCACAGGAGCGGAGATCAAGAAGGTGATTGAATTTGGCGTCCGAAATGCACCCGATTTTTCCGGGGGATTCATCCATGTTTCGAGCGGAACCAGCTATGTTGTGACGCCAAGGCAGCCGGCGGACAGCAAGGTGTCGGACATCATGATCGCGGGCGCACCGCTTGACCCCGCCAAGACATACAAGATCACCGTCAACAGCTTCATGTCGACCGGCGGAGATGGGCACGAGACCCTGAAGAATGCTCCTGGCGCACGGATCGATACCGGTCTTCTGGACATTGATGCCCTGGTCGATTACGTCAAAGCCAACTCGCCGATCTCCCCACTGGTGGAAGGACGAATCACCGCAAAATAGCCTGAAATGCGATCCAACAAGCGATTGGCACATGAATTGATCGCTTACCAATCGCAGGTTTGGTGCTTACGGAAATGAAGTTGATTCGAGGCATGGCGGTTCTGCTCACCGCCGGGATGATTGCGGGTGGCGCGATGGCGCAGTCCAATCAGACCATGATCTATGTCAGCGCGCACTGCGACGACTGGCAGCTCTTCATGGGCAATGAAGTCTTCAAAGACATCTCATCCAACAAGGATGTCGTCATCATCTATCTCTCGGCGGGCGATGGCGGCCTGCGCACAGGCGGAAGCGGCACAGTTCCGTTCTACCGAGCTCGCGAATTGGCGACACTCGCATCCATTCGAGTTCCAGCCTTCCTGTCAACACGATCGACAGCAGGGGACGGATGGTTCACGCGAACATTCAACG
>JAEYWW010000059.1 GCA_023428805.1 Armatimonadota bacterium
TGTTTTTCCCGCTCTCGATGCGGCGACAGTACTCCTCCAGTTGACGCCATTGGTCGGAGCGTTTGATCAGCAGGGCCTCTTCGTTCGCCACTTCCCTTATTGTGCCGGGTTTGTGAACAATTCCGCCACGAGACGGGACATCACACGTATTAGAGATTGAACCACACTTGAAAGCGAGGGATTGTTTTTGCTAGTGTAGTTTCAGCCGCAAGAATATGTTCGAATCGAACAAGGGCCCCAGCGCGGATGGTCATGATGGCGGGCTTCCCAGCTATCTCAGCCGCCTGACGCAGGTCCCTCTCCTCACCGCCGAAGAGGAGAGAGTGCTCACCAGAGCCGCCCGTGACGGGTGCCGTGAGTCCCGGCAGCGCCTTGTTGAATCGAACATGCGCCTTGTGATCAACATTGCGCGCTCCTATCACAACAAAGCCGTGCCGCTGGAGGACCTCATTCAGGAGGGCGCGATAGGATTGATGAGCGCGGTTGAGCGATTCGATCCCGACAAAGGGTTTCGATTCTCCACCTATGCCACGCATTGGGTGCGGCAGTCCATTGGGCGAGCCATCGACAATAAGTCCAAAACAATCCGCATCCCGGCGCACATCAGTCAGACTCTGCGCAAAATTGAACGAACCCGGCAGAAGCTCGCCGAGGAAATGGCTCGCGAACCCACCTTGGAGCAGGTTGCGCGGGAACTCGAAATCTCAACCAAGCGACTCCAGCTTCTCATTCAATCTTCGCAGGATCTTCTCAGCTTGGACATGAAGGTTGGCGACAGCGAAGGGGCGACTCTTGGCTCTTTGATACGAGACACCCAATCAGGCGATCCCGAGCAGTTTGTGATCGACGAGGAGCTGATCGACGAACTCCATGACCTCCTCAAGGAACTCACCGAGCGCGAGCGGAGGATCGTGAGCCGGCGCATCGCGCCCGAGGAAGACGAAGTGGAGTCCCGCGAAGAGCTGAGCGACGACCTCGGAGTCAGCCGGGAACGTCTTCGACAACTCGAGGTCCAAGCGATCCGAAAACTGCGCCAAGTGGCCCAATTACGCCGATTGAAAGACTTATTGGAGCAGTGATAGGCGTAAATAGCTGGATTGGGCGGACTGCATGCCAGAGTTTATTGATCAAATCCTGCACGTTGACAAGTATCTGCAACAAGGCATCAGTCAATTCGGCCCGATGATCTATGCGATTCTCTGGGCCGTCGTCTTCTGCGAAACGGGCCTGATCATCTTCCCATTTCTGCCCGGAGACAGCCTCCTTTTCGCATCTGGAATGTTCTCCAACCCGGCCCTCTGGACCGACACGCCCGGCGCATGGCACCCCAACATCCTCGTGATGTGCCTGGTCTACATTTCCGCCGCCATTGTCGGCGACTCCACCAATTTCTGGATCGGGCGAAATCTGGGAGTCAAACTGTTCAAAGAAGATTCCAAGCTCTTCAAGAAAAAGCATCTCGAAGCCACTTACGAGTTCTTTGAAAAGCACGGCGCGAAGGCGATCATCATCGGCCGCTTCGTCCCCATCGTCCGAACTCTGGTGCCGTTCGTCGCCGGACTTCAGAAGATCAGCTACAAGCGATTCATCTTCCTGAGCATCACTGGGTCGCTCATCTGGGTGGGAGTCTGCTGCGGAGCGGGCTACCTCTTCGGAGCGATTCCGTGGGTCAAGGAGAATTTCGAGAAGGTCATTCTCATCATCGTCGGCCTCAGCGTTCTCGCCGTCGCCGCCGAAGGTCTGCGAAATCGACGCCACAAGAAGCAGGCCGCAAAGGTCGCGGAAGCCGAACAGGTATAACCTGCCTGTTCGGGCGGTTCGATGACGATCAACGAAATTCTCAAAGTTCTTCCTCACCGGTATCCCATTCTTCTCGTCGATCGCATTCTTGAGGTCGAGCCGGGCAAACGGGCTCGCGGGCTCAAGAATGTGACCATGAATGAGCCGCATTTCCAGGGCCACTATCCCGGATTGCCGATCATGCCCGGTGTGCTGATCGTCGAAGCGATGGCCCAAGCGGGCGCGGTGATCCTTCTGGCAGACGACAACTTCGTCGGACTGGTGCCTGTCATTGGCTCCATTGACGATGTGAAGTTCAAGAAGCCCGTCATTCCAGGAGACACGCTCATTCTGGATGTCGAACTCCTTTGGTTCAAAGCCAACATCGGCCGCATCAAATGTGAAGCCTCTGTTGACGGCAAAAATGTCGCTCAGATGGAACTGACCTTCAAACTTATTCCCCGAGAATAACCCTTGTCAACGATCCACCCCACCGCCATCATTGAAGCCGGCGCGGAGCTGGCGGATGATGTGTTTGTCGGCCCCTTCTGCTATATCCAATCAGAAGTCCGGCTCGGCGCAGGATGTCGGCTGGACTCGCATGTTTCAGTACTGAGCGGGGTTGATGCGGGCCAGAGGAACTTCTTCGGCCAAGGCGCGATCATCGGCGGCGCACCGCAGGACCGCAAGCACGCTGGGGAGGCGACTTATCTTTCCATCGGCGACGACAATGTCTTCCGTGAGTACGTGACTCTCCATCGCGCCACCGGTGAAGGCAACACGACACGGATCGGCCACCGCAACCTCTTGATGGCCTTCGTTCATGTCGGGCACAACTCGACCTTGATGGATGACATCACCATCGCCAACTCAGTCGGAATCTCCGGACATGTGACGGTGGAAAACAAAGTCACCATCGGCGGAATGACGGGCGTTCACCAGTTTGTCAGAGTGGGTGAGCTCGCGATGGTGGGCGGGATGAGCAAGATGACTCGCGACGTCCCCCCCTTCATGCTCGTCGAGGGAATCGAACAGACTGTGCATGACATCAATGCGGTCGGACTGCGCAGAAACGGCATCAGCCAGCAGTCGCGGCTTGCGCTCCACAAAGCCTGCAAGCTCCTCATCAAGTCTCAGATCGGATTGACTGCCGCCATCGAGATCGTCCAACGTGAAGTGCCGATCACTCCCGAGGTGGAGCAGTTGCTGAACTTCATGGAACGCATCCGATTTGGCAAGAACGGTCGCGGCGATCAGACATGAGAGTCTTCTTCTCGGCTGGCGAAGCCAGCGGAGACGCCTACGCCGCCGCCCT
>JAEYWW010000179.1 GCA_023428805.1 Armatimonadota bacterium
ACGACCACGCCGAAAAAGACAATGAGAATCGGGACCCACGCGCCCATCTTAAAGTATCTTACCGCCGCCGACGACCGACTGTCCCCGATAGGCGACGGCAATCTGCCCAGGGGTCACGGCGCGGACGGGTTCGTCGAACACCAACCGCGGCTCGGGATCGACGAAAAGGGTGGCGGGCCGAGCATCCATGTTGTAGCGGATTTTTGCCATCACGCGCATCGGCATCTGCTCGGGAAGGAAGGCGCTCCAAGCCATCTCACTTAAATGAACTTCCTTCTGCTGAAGGTCGTCGCCCTCGCCAACCACGACCCGTCGAGACTGAGGCTCGATGGCGATGACGTACATCGGTCGGCCAAACGCCGTCCCGAGGCCGCGCCGCTGACCGATGGTGAAGTCCGCGACTCCGTCGTGCCGGCCGACGACTTCGCCCGAAGCGGTGACGAGTTCGCCCTCTTCAAAAGCGTCTGGCTTCGACTTGCGCAAAAACTCGCGGTACCCGCCCGCCTCGCTCACGAAGCAGATTTCCTGTGAGTCGGGCTTGGCGTACACGGGCAGTCCAGCATCCTTGGCCATGCGGCGCACTTCGGCCTTGTTGCCGAGTTCTCCCAAAGGAAAAACAACCCGCGAAAGCTGATCCTGAGTTGTCGCGTAGAGCACGTAGCTTTGGTCTTTCTCGCCGCCCAATGACCTCAAAAGCCGGTAGCGTCCCGAGGTGTGATCCCGGCGAACACGAGCGTAATGACCAGTCGCGAGCACGTCGCAGCCCAATTCACGCGCCTTTTGGAGGAGGGCGTCGAACTTGACTTTCTTGTTGCAGGTCACGCAGGGGTTGGGAGTGCGGCCGCGGGAGTATTCGTCGATGAATTCGTCGATGACCGCTTCGCGGAAGGCATCCTTGAAGTTGATCACATAATGCGGGATGCCGATGATCCTAGCGACACGGCGGGCGTCTTCGACGGCTCCCAGCGAGCAGCAGCCAGCATGGCGCGGGTCGCGCTGGCTCTCCTGCCAGATCTGCATCGTCACGCCAATCACATCGAAGCCGCGACGCTTGAGGATCAGCGGGACGACGCTGGAGTCGACCCCGCCCGACATGGCGACGCAGATCGTTGGCTTTCGGCTCACTGCAATAGGCTTCGGTAAGGTTCGTTTGAGAGGGCTGACTTGAGGTCGGCAGCCGCGAATGCCTTCGGCTTCATGCCCCTGCCGATCAGGATGAATGTGGGTGTCGTGAGAATTCCTGTGGTTCGAGCCAAAGTGATTGTGTCGCTCACTTTGGTCAGGTACGTTTCCGCGTCCGCGTGTGTCGCATCGGCGACTTCCTGGCTCGCTTTCGGGTCGAGCCCGACCTGCTTCGCTACGGTCAGAAGGCCCTCCTTGGACTTCATGTTCTGCGAATTGCCCTCTTCAAAGCAGGCGTTGATGAAGTCCATATATTTGCCTTGAGTGGCGGCATATTCGCTGAGGATGGCGGCCGTTGCACTCTGCTCGTGACCTGGAATATTCACAAGTGGAAAGCTGCGGAACGCATAGGCGATCTTGCCGTCTGCGTTTTCCAAAATTTTCTTGACCTCAGGATGAATTTGGCGGCAGCCCGGGCAGTTGACATCCGCAAGCTCGACAATCACAAGCGGCGCGTCTGGTGAGCCGACAAGCTTGTCAGGGCCGGGGACGATCTGTTGGAGGGTCACGTTGTCGAACCTCACACCTTCCATGATTTTGCCTCCAAAAGTTTGAGCATTCATAACTGCTCCGCCAAAAATTCCGAGGGCAGTGATCAGTCCTGCACCTGCGCCCATGGCGGGGAATTTCGCGGGGACATTCGGAGTTTCGTGCGAGAGCATGAGCAAATGAACGACACAGATCGCGGACATCGTCGCCGCCGAGGCGAGGCACCAGATGCACTCCGCACGCATGATCGTCAAGGCGACGAAGGTGAGGTAGAAGCTGAAGAGGGTGCCGGCGACGGAGATGTAGAAGCCCGCCTTCAAGAGCGTGCGCCAGCCTTTTTCATCGACCATGGTTCTCGAAAGAGCCAGTCCGGTCAGGATGATGTAGGCCGCCAATCCGACAAACCCTACGTAAATATTGGCGCCGTAGAGCCTCGAAACCGGGTGCATTTCCACCAGAGCGCATCCATTGCTTCCGCTCACACACGGGACGATCAGGTTGCTGACCTTGAGATAGGAGAGCATTCCCGTGATGCCGATTCCGATGAACCCCAGCACGATGGCGAGCTGATTCATCAGAAGGGTCTTGGTGTTGCCCGGTGAGGGCGCGATGGTCTCTGCGGTCGCCGACATAAGGTTTGCTTCTCGAAATTATACGTTTGGACAGCCTGTACCCGGCGGGCGGCACCCGGTAGAACTCAACGCGTCCTCGTGGGCCGTGGTTCCCGTTCGGGTTCAATGGGGTTTATGCGCATCGCTTTCTGTTCCGCCGAGGCGGCACCCTGGGCCAAAGTGGGCGGGCTCGCCGACGTGGCGGGCTCTCTGCCGAGGGCGTTGAACAAGCTGGGGCATGAGGCGATTCTGATGGTCCCCGGGTATGGCCATGTCTACGAGGCTTTGAAGTCGAATCTCCTTGAAACCCGCGAGGGCATCGTGGTGCAGATTCGCGAAGGACACAGCGTTCATGCGGTGCTGCATCGGTGTCAGGCCGATGGATTTGAGGTTTGGCTGATTGACGCAGAGGAGAGGTTCTTCCGCATCAAGCGCAGCGAAGATGTCTATTCCCCAACGCGTGACGATTATCTGATGTTCAGCCACGCGGTCCTCCGGGTCTGTGAGGCGCTGAATTGGCGTCCCGATGTTGTCCATGCCCATGACTGGCACATGGGATTTCTGCCGGTGATCCTGAGGGAGAAATTTGCGGGGCTGCAGGATGCGGCTAGCGTCTTCACGATCCACAATCTGGCGTACCAGGGAGTTTTTGGATTTGACACTTTGGGGGCGTCGGGATTGTCTGATTCTCTCTTCACCTATGACAAGCTCGAGACCTGGGGGGCGGTGAATTTCCTCAAGTCAGGGTGTGTTTATGCGGATCAGGTCAACACGGTCAGCCCGTCCTACGCCCTCGAAATCACCACGGCGGAGTACGGCTGCGGGCTGGAAGGTTTGATGGAGCACCTTGAGCATCGGGAGAGGTTGACGGGCATCTTGAACGGAATTGCGGTTGAAGAACATGATCCGTCCCGCGATCCTGAATTGCCTTCGAGGTTCTCGGCGGAAGACCCTTCCGGCAAGAAGGCAAACCGCCGGGCACTGATGGATGAGCTGAAGCTCAATCTTCGGGACAACGAGCCGGTCTGCGCCATGATCACACGGCTCAGCGAGCAGAAGGGATTCGACATTTTGATGAAGGCGGCTCCTCAGGTTCTGGGGCAGTGTGGCCTCGTTGTCCTTGGTCTCGGCGATCCTTGGGCGGCGGGCGAGCTGCGGCGACTGGAGCAGGAATGGCCCGGACGAGTTCGATTTGTGAACGAGTTCAACGGTCCTCTGGGGCAGCGGATTTATGGGGCGGCGGACATCTTCCTGATGCCGAGCGCCTTCGAGCCGTGCGGTCTCGGCCAGATGTTTGCGATGCGATATGGAGCCGTGCCAGTTGTCCGGCGTACGGGAGGTTTGGCGGACACCGTTTTTGAAGGGCGCAATGGGTTCGTTTTTGAGAACCGCGACGGCCACGAGTTTGCTCTGGCCATCGAGCGCGCAATCCACGCCTTTCGGAACGCCGAGCAATGGAGCGCGATCATGCGCGAAGGCATGACGACAGATTTTTCCTGGGATCGGAGCGCGATGGAGTATGTGCGCCTGTATGAGCAGGCTCGTTCCGGACGCGGAATTCCGATGACGGCGGCATGAAGAAACCTGCATTGCAGAAGTTTGGCGGCCAGCCCGCAAGCTTGATCTGGCATTAAGAAGGCAACTCAGAGGTGCTGTGCGGAAGCACGGAGGCGCGCCTGAAGTTTGCTGGTCAAGTGCTGTCATCCCCAGTCAACAGGGTTTCCAGCAGCTCCAAGCACTCTTCCAGCACGCTGTCAGATGATCTGCGGATCACTTTGGCGTTTCGGGCGCGCCAATCGACGGAACGGATGTGGTCCGCCAGGACAACGCCTTCGACTCCATCTTCTTCGGGAATGGGAACTTCGAAGGGGAATCCCTTCTCC
>JAEYWW010000284.1 GCA_023428805.1 Armatimonadota bacterium
CGGTCCTCCCATACGCCAGAGTTGGCGGTCGCTGCCTCGAGGGCGGCAAAGCGGACGTGCCCTTTCATGTTGGCCAAGTGGAAGAAGCGGAACCCTGCCATCAGAGCGGCAGTGATTCGTTTTCGCATCTCCTCGTCACAGTCCCTGGAGAGCGGGGCACAGACGACCGAACGGCCCGTGTAGACGACGTGGGCCACGTCGGCGCAGGTGTCTTTGCCGCATCCCTCACGGTTACCGTCAAATATCCAGAGCGGGGCGCGCTGCCAGTTCATGAGGCCCCTGCAGAACGGGGTGATGAGACGGGCCAACGCATGAAGGCGAGCCTGCTCGTCGTGCCACCAGAAACCACCGTTTTCCGGCGTGGCGAACAGTTCGTCGAGCAGCAGGGAGCGCGCCTCCTCCATACCCATCGAGCGGAGCTGCGGAGCGTCGGCCGCCAGCCAAGTGCGAAAGCGCGGGTCGTAGCCGGGCGCAGAATAGACTAATTTGTCGCTCATATCGAACAAGGGCACCGGCACGTCGAGGACGCGGGCGATGCGCGGCAGTTGGTCGGAGAAGGTCCTGCATGAAAGAGTGATCCTGGCGTCCTGCTCCGTCATGCTCTTCGGCAGGAAAACGGTGTCGCCGGCCTCGTCGTTCTGGAGGACACCGGTTTCAACGGTGCGCTCGACGGCGGTGACTAGATCGGCTGGCTTGAGCGTGGAGAACATGTGGCCGGGGATGGCCCCCTGCTTGTCAGCCGCCTCAACCTCGATGATCTCGACCACGTTGCGGGTGAAGCGGAACAGGTCGAGCGTGGGGGCGATGGCCGCGCCTAGTTCCCGTCCGAACTCGCTGGCGCTGCGGCCGGCGGCGGGCAGAACGATCTTCGGGAGGCCCTTGGTCGTCTTGGTGCCAGGAGTCCACGCGCGGAGGTCGGTGCAATTGGAGGCGACCACGCCGGGCCGCTGTTCCTCGATCCATTCGACGAGATCCTTGATCGTCCGCGCGTCGCAGTGGGAATGGAGGCAGCGGAAGGCCGGCATCGCCTTCGGCTGGTTGAAGATCACGGTGTCGGAGCCAGGGGCGTTTGACTTGCCGCCGGTGTGCTCCACCTCCCAGGGACAACGCAGCGACCACTTTGCGGTATCCGGGTCGAGGCAGTCGCCCAAGTGACCAAGATCGCCCATCACCTTGACCAGATTGAGCGTGCGCATGTCTTCCGGCCACTTCGACCACCAAGACTTTTCCTTGGCAGGGCGGCCCCGCTTTTTCGGCTCAGGTGTCGCAAACCCAAACCAGCTGATCAGGTCGGTCCAATTCACCTCCTGAATTTCGCCGGTCACCTCCCAAGCATAGACGTGACCGCTTTTGTGGACCGAGGGCGACAGCACGATGTTGAGCCCGTCAAGGAAGAGTTCGGCGGTGACCGCCTCATTGAGTTTCGCGGTCGGCGCCTTCCCCGTCTTAAGTAGGGCCTCTGGAACGTCGCGGCAGATGAAGGCGAGATGGGCGCCACCACCTGTACGCTCCTTTGGTACCCCACGGAAATGGCCCATGTTTTCCAACCAGACCCGCACGGAATGTCCAGCGTCCTTCTTGCTGTCCAGATCCACATGCACGTAGGGTGCACGCACTACACATCCAAGGTTGACATCCTTGCCCGGCCGAAAGTGCTCATCGAGAAATTCTTCTGTGATATCCTTGACCAGATGTTTTCGCCATCCGGCCAACAGCGGCTTTTTGCCGCGTTCGAGCTCAGCACCCCGGGTCGGTGGATACAATGGGTGGACAGCCCAACGCAACTCGCTGGCGTAGAATTCAGCTGCCTCCCGAATGGTGAAATCATTCACATAGATGGGGATGAAAGGACTCATTTTCTGGCCTCCCCCACGTCGCTTTCCCCGGCTTGTTTGGCCATGGCCCTGCGGAGAAACGCCAGCAGGCTATCAAGATGGATCAACCGGATTCCCCGAGAGGCTCCCTTCCTTCGCAGCACCACTGATTTCACTTTCGCTCCCGGTCCCAAGACGAGTTCATTCAAGCTGGCGCGGCTCAAGCCTGTCCATGCGCAGCGCCCGGGCGATTTAGGAAGTCTGATAAACTCCGGACGTGCGCCAGTATCCCGGATAGGGGCGATGGCACCTTCGGAACTGTCGGCCATCGCCGCCAAAGCAGGTCGGCTCTCATGTTTGTTGACGTCGCTGATCATAGTCAGCGACCATCGCAAAAAAGTCAGAGGCTATGCCGGATTAAAATTGCAGGCATACTTAATCCGATTCCTCTGATCGGCCGTCCACGCGATGCCGAACGCGGTTTTGTGGCCACACTTCATAGCTCTTGGGACGGACTGGTTTCCAATCGCCAACTATACCCAATTCCTTTTCCTTCGCCGAAATTTCTCCCAACGTCCAAGGGCCTGGACGTCCCATCATCGCTTCATATGAGGGCCGAGGTGGCGCTTCCGGCTCTGGTAAAAACGACCAGCCATACTCTCTTGGCTCTAGGAATCTCGACAGCCCACGGGCAATCACGAACCCGGTGATATTGCCGTCTTCGTTTAAAACTACATCGATTATAGGTCGTTTCTCATGGCGTGGTAATTGTGTGCGCTTCAAGAGATTCTTGATTGCTGCCTCGGTCCAACT
>JAEYWW010000391.1 GCA_023428805.1 Armatimonadota bacterium
AGGAAACCCGCCGACGCATCCAGATCCGCGAAACCATCAAGGCTCACTTCGAGAAGGAAGCCGCCCTCTACAACCAAGGCATCAAGGTGCTGTCCTTGTTCTTCATCGACGAGGTCGCCAAGTACCGTCAGTACGAAGGCTCCAACGAAGTCCCCGGCGAATACGCCCGCATCTTCGAGCAAGAATACCTCGACATCCTGAATGAGTATCCTCGCCTGAGCGACGATCCGTATGTCAAATACCTGGAGGGCATCGACCCTTCCAAAACCCATCAGGGCTATTTCTCCATCGACAAGCGCACCAAGCGCCTCGTCGACCCCGCAATGGGCCGCCGCGCAACCGAATCCGAGGACGTGGATGCCTACGACCTGATCCTCAAGGACAAGGAAAGTCTGCTCCAACTCTCACAGCCGGGGGATTCCGGTGAGGCCAAAGCCAAGCGCGATGTGCGTTTCATCTTTTCGCACTCGGCCCTGCGTGAAGGCTGGGACAACCCCAACGTTTTCGTCATCTGCACGCTGAAGCACAGCGACAACACCGTCACCCGGCGACAGGAGGTGGGCCGTGGCCTCCGCCTTTGCGTCAACCAAAACGGCGACCGGGTGGACGATCCGAATCTGGTTCACAAGGTGAATGTGTTGACCGTGGTCGCGAACGAGAGCTACCAAGACTTCGTTTCTGCCCTGCAGAAGGAAATCGTCGAATCCTTGTCTGCCCGCCCGCGCAAGGCCAATCCGGAATACTTCAATGGCAAGGTCATTCGGACAGAAGATGGCGATATTGTCGTCACCGAGCGGATAGCGAACCAGGTCTTCTTCTACCTCGCGCAAAACGGCTACGCCGATGTGGACGGAAACATCACCGAGAAATACCACGCCGACCAGACGGCCGGAACACTGGCCCCGCTGCCCGCAGATTTGCAGCCGTTTGCAGCGGGAATCATTCCGCTTATCAATTCGATCTTCAGTGAATCCCAGCTTCCCGTACCCGAAGATGCGACAAAACGCAAGCCGAACGCATTGAATGCGAACTTCGACCGGAAGGAATTCCGGGAGCTTTGGAACCGCATCAATCACAAGGCCGCATACACGGTTCACTTCGACACTCCCGAGCTAATCCAGAAATGCATCGCAGCCCTCGATCTCGAGCTGAAGACCCAAGGCCTTCAGTACGCCGTGCAACGCGGAGAGCAGTCCGCCCAATCGACCTATGACCAACTGGTGGAAGGCGATAGCTTCGATGTCAAGGAAAATGAGATTGCCTACACCCTCGAGTCCGTTCGCTCCTCGGTCAAGTACGACCTGATCGGAAAGCTGGCTGAAGCAACCCAACTGACCCGGCGCGCCATCGCCGAGATCCTCGTCGGAATCCGTCCAGTGACTTTCGGCTATTACAAGATGAACCCGGAATCTTTCATCCGGGAAGCCGCACGCCTGATCAACGAGCAAAAAGCCTCGGCCATCATCGAACACCTGACCTACAGCCCCTTGGACGACCGCTTCGACGTGAACATCTTCACCGCCGACAAGTTCAGCGAGAACACCGACCGTGCGGTTCCGACCCCACAGCGCCACATCTACGACTACGTGTTCACCGACTCCAATGTGGAACGGGATTTCGTCAAGGAATTGGATACGAGCGTTGAGGTGGCGGTGTATTCCAAGCTGCCACGCGGATTTTTCATCCCCACACCAGTCGGCAACTACAACCCCGACTGGGCCATTGCCTTCAATGACGGCAAAGTCCGACACGTGTACTTCGTCGCCGAGACGAAAGGCACCTTGTCGAGCATGGAGTTAAGACCGTTGGAGCTCTCTAAGATCGAGTGCGCCCGGAAGTTCTTTGCCAAAATCACATCGGAGCAGGTGAAATACGACGTGGTCACAGACTTCTCGCAGTTGATGGGGCTGGTGAAGTAGGCAGATATTTACGCATGGAGTAAACAATGGAAGCATCCCCAGTCCAAACGATTCAGTATTTCGACGGCTCCAAACAGGGGGTTATTCCCTTGTTTCAGCGTCCCTACTCGTGGGAGCCAAAGGACTGGGACACGCTTTGGGATGACCTCTATGCACAGTATGAGGAAGAAGACAGAGCACTTCATTTCATGGGCGCGATCGTAACAGTCCCCGTTAAATCGGTGCCCGTCGGAGTCACAAAACACCTGGTGATCGATGGGCAGCAGCGTCTCACCACGCTTTCCATTCTGCTCGCCGCAATTCGAACACGGGCCGAAGAGCAAGGCGACAATGGCACGTCAGGAATTATCGGCGATTTACTCACCAACAGGCATTATCAAGCTCCTGACGATTTGAAACTGGTTCCGACCCAAGTTGACCGCGCCGCATACAACGCACTTGTCTACCAGAAGGATTTAAGTGCGTTTGGTGAATCTCGAATCGTTCAGGCATACAAGCATTTTCTCAAGAAGCTGGCCGGAAAAGACAACGACGGTGCGCCACTTAAACCGTCGCAGATCTTTCAGGCCATCCAGCAGTCCCTGCAGGTCGTCATGATCAATCTTGGGGAGGCCGATGATCCTTACCTGATTTTTGAAAGCCTCAATCACAAAGGGAAGCCTCTCAACCAGGGCGACCTCGTTCGCAATTACGTTCTGATGAGGTTCCAACATTCCACCGCGAGTGGCGGGGAGCAAGAACTTGTATATGAGGACCTCTGGCGGCCGATGGAATCATATTTGGGCGAGAACATGCCAGAATTTCTTCGGCACTATGCGATGCGTACGGGAAAGAAGGTGCGCAAAGGAGACATATACACATCCACGAAAACTGAGTTCGAAGCTTGCAAGAACCCGGAAGCGGTTAGGTCGCTCCTGATTCAGATGAAGGCTTCAGCAAAGGATTACAGCCAATTTCTTTCACCCGAGCTGACCGCAAACAAACAGGTGTGTTCGTATCTCAATGCCATCAAGGATCTCGACTCAACGGTCTTCTATCCCTTGATGATGCGGCTCTACCAAGCAACGAGCTCTGAGCACATGACTGAGGACGATCTCGTCAAGTGTCTCGCATACCTTGAGTCGTACTACTTACGTCGACTCATTTGCAATGTTCCGACGAATGCGCTCAACAAAATCACCTTGGAAATATGCTCAAACCTCCCTACCGATGGACATCGTGCTTGGCTACGCGAGAATCTTCTTCAGAGTTCAGGTGCCAGCCGACAGTGGCCCAGCGATGACGAGTTTCACTCTGCGCTCATTAACCAAAAGCTTTATCCGCGGCATCGAGTAGCCCGATACGTTCTCATTTCCCTTGAGGAGTCTTTCGAGCATAAAGAGCCTGTGGACACATCCACGGCTACAATCGAGCACATCATGCCTCAGACCTTATCGCCGGAATGGAAAGACCATCTCGGTGCGGAGTTTGAAAAAGTCCAGGAGACTTGGGGGGATACGTTGGGTAATTTGACGTTGACCGGATATAATTCCGAGCTCAACAATGACCACTTCGATGTCAAAAAGGAAAAGCTTCGGAATACTCACTTCGAGCTCAGCCGCAGCATTTTGGCCCAGACGGCATGGACAGCTGCGGAAATTGCGGCTCGAGGCGAGATGCTCGCCAAGCGGGCGCTTGTGAGGTGGCCACGGCCGTAAACACCTGAATTCGCCACCTTGTGCACGTTGAATTACTGCTAATCTGTGCAGTATATTCACCCACATGCACCCTGCCTCACCCCTCCGCCCCGCCGCAGGCACCGGACTCACCCTCCCGCTCTATCTCGCCCAGGTCCCCGCCGGATTTCCCTCTCCCGCCGACGACTACGTCGAATCGCGGCTTGATCTCGAACGCCTCCTCGTCAAACGCCCCGCCGCCACCTTCATCGTCAAGGCCAGCGGCCACAGCATGCAACCCGCCATCTGCAGCGGCGACCTCCTCATCGTCGACCGCTCCGTCGAACCTCGCAACGGCTCCATCGTCATCGCCATCGTCAGCGGCGAACTCACCGTCAAGTACTACCGCCGCC
>JAEYWW010000061.1 GCA_023428805.1 Armatimonadota bacterium
ATCGAAGCCGCCGCACGAGACTTTCCCGGAATCTCAACCTATACTGACTACCGTGAACTCCTGGCGCGTCCCGACATCGAGCTGGTCGTCGTCATTCTTCCCCACAATCTTCATGCGGAAGTATCTGTCGATTGCAGCCGGGCTGGCAAGCATGTGATCGTCGAGAAGCCCATGTGCCTTGGCGCGGCAGAAGCGGATCGCATGATCGCCGCCGCCGAAGAGGCCGGAAAGATGCTCAGCGTCTTCCACAACCGCCGCTGGGATTCCGACTTCATGCAGATTCGGGAGCTGATCCAGCAGGGAATGATCGGCGATGTCGTCCACATCGAGGTTCACAATGGCAGCTTCGGGCACCCCGGCACCTGGTGGCGATCCATCAAGGAGATCAGCGGCGGCATCCTCTTTGACTGGGGCGCGCATATGGTCGACTGGACCTTTGGTTTGGTTGGTTCAGAGATCGACACGGTCTGGGGCAACCTCTACCGTGGAGTCTGGCCGGATGTCACCAACGAGGACCACGGGCAGATGATCCTGAAGTTCAAGAACGGAGCGACCGCGGACATCCAGATCAGCCAGCTTTCCAGCGTTCCCAAGCCGAAATGGCGAATTCTGGGAACGAAGGGCGGGATCACGGCTGACTGGGGCACCGCCATCACGGTCAAGGTGGACCATGAAGGGCATCTCGCCTCCTTCCAAGTCCCGCTCGGCAAGGACCGCTGGCAGGGCTACTACGACAATATCGCCGACCACCTGATGCGGGGCCAAGACCTTGCCGTCAAAGCCGCAGAAGCCAGAAGAAACATCGCCGTCATCGAGGCCGCAGAACGCTCCGCCAACACCGGATTGACCGAAAAGCTCTGAGGAGTGCGGCCGCCTGCGACCGCTCTGGAGTGAGCCGTTTCGGCTCTCAAGCAAAGATCCCCCACTACAAATCGAAGTGAGGGGATCTTTTAAGGTCAGCGCCCTGTCAGCAGCCGTAGCAGGCTCGGCTCTTGTCTCGCCGAATCTGTTCCAGCACGATGCGGAGCTGCTTGTGAGCACGGTGAAGACGGCTGCGGACGGTTCCGACCGGGGCCTTCAATCGTTCAGCAATCTCGTTGTAGGGGATCTGTTCGACGTCGGCCATCATCACCAGTTCGCGCTGGGCCGGAGTGAGCCTCTTCAATGACTCCTCCATCTCCTCGCTCATCGTGGCTTCCACCAGGAAGTCCTCCGGGCTCGGTCTGTCGTCGGCCTTTTCGAACTGAACGGTGTCGTCCGATCCGTCGGGCCGAAGTGGTGCATCGTAGGACATCGCCATGACGCGGCGGCTCTGACGCCGACGCAAGTCAAGATAGAGGCGAGTCACAATGCGGAAGATCCAGTTTTCAAACGGGCGGTCACCCTGATAGCGATCAAAGCCGCGATAGGCTCGATAGAACGCCTCCTGAGTAAGGTCCTCCGCGTCCGCACGGTTGCCGCTCAGTCGGTACGCAAGGCTGAAGACCTTTTTGTACGACTCCTGCATCAACTCGTTGAAACGGGTCTCTTCGCTGGGCATGAGATGCGTGGTGTTCATGGACTTTCCGATCGGGTTGAAGGCCCGTCTAACCTAATAGAACAGCAGAGCATGGAGTTGGGTTCCAATTCATTTTGCCCAAGGTCGTTGTGCCTACAACTATTTGGCGAGCACTCGACTAGGCCGCCCGCATCTTTCCGGGAAGATGCCTCGGGAGCAGCTCCGTTTCACCCGGCTTCGCCAAAACCACGGCGCGCTCCATTGCATTTTCCAGTTCGCGGATGTTGCCCGGCCAACTGTACTCCTGCATATCCTGAAGCGCCTGTGGAGACACTTCTCGAAGGTCTCGGTTGTTCTCCAGACTGCTTTTGTCCAGGAAATGAAGCGCGAGCGGGAGGATGTCCTCTGTGCGCTTTCTCAGAGGCGGCAGCACAATCTCGACAACCTGAAGACGATAGAGGAGATCCAAGCGGAATGAACCCTCATCAACGCCAAGTTGAAGGTCTCGATTCGTCGCCGCGATCAGGCGGACATCAACACGGGTCGGCTTGGTTGCTCCGAGCCGTTCAAATTCGCGCTCCTGCAGAACTCGAAGAAGCTTGATTTGAATGGGAAGCGGCACGTCGCCGATTTCATCCAAAAAGAGCGTGCCTTCATCCGCAAGCTCAAATCGCCCCGCTTTCGCATGGTCGGCTCCAGTGAACGCACCCTTCTCATGTCCGAATAGTTCGGCTTCCAAAAGTGTTTCCGGAAGGGCGGCGCAGCTGATCGCCACGAAGGACTTGACCGAACGGGGTGAATGAGCATGGATGAATTTGGCCATCACCTCTTTTCCGGTTCCGCTTTCACCGGTAATCAGCACGGTCGAGCGACTGTCTGCCACCTGTTCCGCCAATTCCATAATCTCCTTCATGGCGGGAGATTCCGCGATGAGGCTCACTTTCCTTGGTGAACCTGCAATCTTCTTGGGAGTCGTCCTGCTCTCCCCGGGTGATGCCATAGCGGAGGAGATGACCTTCTTCAAAGATTCGAGATCGAATGGCTTGGTGACGTATTCAAATGCCCCATCTCGAATCGCCTGAACCGCTTGGGGAATCGTTCCATACGCCGTCATGATGACAACGGGCATCTGAGGGTATCGGGCATGAGCTTCCTTCTGAAGTTCGTAACCCGAAGGACCTGGCATTGTGACATCGGTCAGCATGCAGTCCACCGAGTGCTCATCCAGCATCCGCAATGCCTCCGGAGCATCCTGTGCGACAAGGGCATGCCAGCCATTCTTGTCGAACGCGGCCTGGAGGATGCGTCGAATATTCTGCTCGTCGTCAACAATGAGAACTCTTTTCTTATCCATTGCGATGTCCAATCATACGAACGCGGAATCGCGCTCCCTCTCTCGGCTTTGAGGTGACAGAGATGACCCCACCATGCGCCTCGACAATCTTTCTCACTGTGCTGAGGCCCAAACCTGTTCCATGGGCTTTCGTCGTGAAGAAAGGTGAAAACAGCTTCGACAACGCCTCTTCATCCATGCCCTCTCCATTGTCTTCGACCTCAAATCCCCAACCTTCCTGCCGCACATGAACGCAACCTCCTGGAGAGGTTGCTTCCAGCCCATTCCTCAAAAGGTTGTGCATCACCTGCTCGATCCGCCGCTCATCCATCCGAATTGTCGGCTCCATTTCAAGCAGAGACAAGCGCAATTCCACACCTTTCTTTTGAAAATCCTGTTCAAGCAATGAAGCCACTCTCCGGATGGGTTCGGAGAGCCGGCCGTCGTCGAAGTTCAGGCGCAATGGCCGCGCAAACTCCAGGAATTCATCGCACAGTCCATTCAGCTTGAGAACTTCCTCTTCGATGATCCCTGCGAACTCCTCGCCGAGTTCGGGATTCTGTTGAATCATCTGCGCCGCCGAACGGATTCCCGTCAGAGGATTGCGGAATTCGTGCGCGATCGCCGCCGTCATCCTTCCAACTTCGGCCAGTCGGCTGAGACGGTGCATGTCGCGCAACGCGCGTTCGTGCTCGGTGATCTCCTGCACGCTGACAACACACCCGCCTGAAGCAAGCGGCTGGGATTGCAGAATCCAAGTGCGATCCACATCCTCGTCATTGACCGTCATGCTGAGCGGTTTGGCGACTTTGAGCGAGCGGGCGGAAAACTCTTCCAATGCTCTTTCCAAAGGCGTCTGCTGGTCTCCGAAGTGCTTCGCAAACAAGCCCTCTCTGATCGCCCAGGGACTGGAGCTGAGAACGCCGCCCCCGGCATCAAAAACAAGCACTCCACCCGGCACCGAGTCGAGGACGGCAGCGAGCCTTTCCCTCGACTCCTGGGAAAGCCGCACCGCCGCGTTCAAACGCTCCACAAGCTGCGCGTTCGAGACGGCCAAAGCAACCTGCCCCGCCAGAGCCTTCGCCTGCTCCAGATCAGTGTCGTTGAACGGCGGCTCCTTCGCCCCGCGCGAGAGGTTGAGAACTCCGATGACCCCTGTTCGTGGCTCAACCAGCGGAACGATCATCGAACTCGTCACATTTCGACCGCTGTTGTCAACTTCTCCCTGCAGCAGGCGCGGCAGTCCATCCTTGATCGCCTCCCCCGCAAGTCCCTGACCCACTTCGACAATGGCCGTGCTGGGGATGCGGGATTGATCGCCTGCCTTGGCCTTCAAAAGATAGCGGCTGGACTTGTCCTCGCGAAGAAAAATGGAGGCTCCTGACGCCCGAAACCAGGCGGCGCAACGCGTCAAGCTGGACTGAAGAAATTTCTCCAATCCCACCTGGTGCATGGGGTTCAGATCAAAGAGTCCCAGAAACCCTTCGTCTGACCAGAGCGGCGCCGCCGACATTGTCTCATTCAATGATCGGCAGATTCGCGTCAGCCCTTCATCAGGTGCGGGGACCACTTGATGCTGGTTTCGTGAGTCAATCGCGCAATTCGGTTGATCACCAAACCCAGAAGATCTCCCACTTCATCCAGCGACATCTTGCCTGGGTCGCCGACGACGATGGGGCCGGCAGGTGCGATGGCACCCCATTTCGCCAGCTTGATCAGCGTCTCCGCCTGCTCGCCTGAGTTGTGCTTGCGAATCAATGCCTCATCGTAGGTGGTGGGGCGGGGAGTGGATTTGAATTTGGGACGGCAGAACTCGAAGAGCCGATCCACTTCCTTGATGACTTCCGCACGCGTAACCGGAGATTTGTCGGTGACTGATTTCCGTTCGGGCAAACCGAGCTTCAGGCCTCGATTCATCGCCCCTTCAATATCAGCGAGGACAATGGAGAACTCGCGCTTCGTCACCGGAGAGCCAAAATCCTGGCCGTGGGCGGCCGAGATGAGGCAGAGGACTCCGATTCCGACCAGCGCTTTCTTCATTTGATCCTCGACACCGCTCCGCTCGCTTCAATCTTATCAAATTGCTCCAGTGCACGTCCAGTTCCGATCGCCACACAATCCAGCGAATTGTCCGCGACGTACACATCAATTTCCGTCGCCCGCTCCAGGAATTTGTCCAGTCCACGCAGGAGCGCGCCGCCACCCGTGAGCGTGATGCCCCGCTCAATGATGTCGGCGGACAGCTCCGGCGGAGTCATTTCCAAGACCATGCAGACTTTTTCGGCGATCTGGCGAACCGGCTCGCCGAGGGCTTCGCGGATTTCGGTGCTGGTGACTTCGATTGTCTTGGGAAGTCCACCGACGAGATCACGGCCGCGGATCGGCATCGAAAGCTCCTGAGCCATGGGATATGCAGAGCCGATATGGACTTTGACTTCCTCCGCAGTCTGATCGCCGATCTGCAGACCGTAGACGTTGCGGATGTACTTGATGATCGTATCGTCGAGCTTATTCCCACCAAGACGCAACGACTCGGACAACACAATGCCTCCAAGACTGATGACCGCGACATCGGTTGTTCCTCCGCCGATATCCACGACCATGTTTCCGCCCGCATCCGCGATGGGCAGGCCAACCCCGATCGCTGCGGCCATCGGCTCTTCGATGGTCGCCACCTTGCCGAATCCAGCCGCATTGGCGGCCTTGAGCACCGCGCGCCGTTCGACGTTCGTGACACCGCTCGGCACGCTGATCAGAGCCGTTGGCTTGAGCCCGAACTGGAGCTTGCCGACAATCTTTCGGCGGAGATGCTCCAACAGGCTGCAGGTGACGGTGTAGTCGGCTATCACCCCATCCTTGAGCGGTCGGACTGCCTGGATATTGCCCGGTGTGCGACCGATCATCTCGCGGGCGGAATGCCCGACCGCGAGGACTTTCTTGTTGTTTGTGGTGACCGCGACGACGGTGGGTTCAGTGAGGACGATGCCTTTGCCACGACGGTAGACGACGATGTTCGCCGTGCCGAGGTCAATGCCGATTTCTGGAATGATTCTCAAACGCGTTTCGGAAGCCCGGACCGGCTCATCCGAGCCGCCGCAGCATCCACCCTCTGAATGTTTGCACCCAGGCTCGTCAGCCGTTCTTCAAAATACTCATATCCACGGTCGATGAAGTGGATGTTTTTGATGAATGTGTCTCCTTCCGCCGCCAGGCCAGCCAGCACCAATGCGGCGCCCGCGCGCAGGTCTGAGGCTTCGACCACGGCGCCGTTGAGCTTGTCCACACCTTCGATGTAGGTGGTCTGCCCCTGCACAGTCATCTTCGCGCCAAGGCGATTGAGTTCGGCCACGTGACCGATGCGGCTTTCGTAAATTGTCTCTTCAATGATGCTCGTGCCATGAGCGACGGCAAGCAGGGCCGCCATCGGCTGCTGAAGGTCGGTCGGGAACCCTGGATGGGGCATGGTGCGGATGCGGAGAGCCTTCGGTCGGTGCTCCCCCTTTGCGGTGACATAATCCGCTCCTTCCTCCACGCTGATTTCCGCTTCGCGGAGCTTCTGGACGGTGGCGGTAAGGCTTTCCGGGAGGATTCCCGTCACGGTCACTTCGCCCCCGGTGATCGCACCTGCGATCAGGAAGGTGCCGGCCTGCATCCGGTCGGCGGGAACTCGATAGGTGCAATCGCCAAGCCTGGAGACGCCCATGATTGTGATGGTGCTGGTCCCTGCTCCCTCAATCCGCGCGCCCATGGCATTCAGGAATCCGGCGAGAGCAGTCACTTCGGGCTCCATGGCGGCGTTCTGAATGATCGTGATGCCGTCCGCCAACGTGGCGGTCGCCATCAGATGCTGGGTCGCACCTGCGCTTGGGAAATCAAGATAAATCTCCGCGCCAGTGAGCTTTCGGGCGATTCCGTTGTAGCAGCCGCCCGTCATGTCGACTTCAACCCCCATGAGCGCGAGTCCCTTCAGATGGTAGTCAACCGGGCGGGCGCCGATTTTGCATCCGCCAGGCATCGGAAGCCGGGCCCGCCCATTGCGGGCGAGAAGGGGGCCAAAAAGATAGAACGAGGTGCGAATCGGACGGACAGCAGCTTCGTCCGGCTCCCAATCATGGATGCCCGAAGCGTCGATGATGAGCAGGCCTTCGCGCCACTCGACCTTGGCTCCAAAGTTGCGGAGCAGATCGAGCTTGATGTGGACGTCGGAGATGTCGGGCACATTGTGGAGAACGATTTCTCCGCTGGAAAGCGGAACAGCCGAAAGCAATGCGAGCGCCGCATTCTTGCTTCCGGAAATCTCAATTGCGCCAACAAGCGGCGTTCCGCCACGAACTTTAAGCACTTCCATGAAAATTACCCTTCCTTGGGACATCCACTCAAGGTCCGAATCCGTTCAAACCCCACTGTAGTGAGGCTATTGTACTCGATCTCCAAAGAAAACAAAACCCCGGACGAGAAAACCATGATGTTGTTAATGGACGACAAAAAGTGAGTCAAAACTGCGCTTTGGCGCGTTAATATG
>JAEYWW010000072.1 GCA_023428805.1 Armatimonadota bacterium
GTCGTGCGGCAGGCCGCGACCACGTCGTCCACGCTCGGCAGAGCCGCGTATTCGTAGATCGGGTTGTAGCCGATGTGCACGTCGCCGCGCGACACGAGCTGCGGAGCGGCGAGGAAGTTGTTGAAGCGATCGGGATTGCAGGTCATTTCCGCGAGGATCGCCTGGCCGAATCCGCAGGTGCGGGTGTCTTCCTGGATGACCACGAGGCGGCCGGTCTTCTCAACCGATTCGGTGATCGTGTCGTAGTCGCAGGGAACGATGCTGCGAAGGTCGATGATCTCGACGGATGCCTCACCAGCCAGCATATTGGCCGCTTCCTCGGCTAACTCCAGCGTGTTGCCCCAGGTGACAATGGTGATGTCGCTGCCCTCGCGGACCAATCGCGCCTTGCCGAATGGAACAGGTACCACGTTTTCGACATTCACGCGCTTGCGGAAGATGTGCTTGGGAACGAGGATGAAGTTGGCGTCGTTGTTGTGCATCGCGGTCCAGAAGAGGCCTGCCGCATCTTCGGGGGTCGATGGGATCGCGATCTTGATGCCGGGAACGTGCGCCAGGAACGCCTCGGTGCTCTGGGAGTGCCAGAGCGAGCCGCCGGGCAGATACGCGCCGTAGGGAGCGTAGAGCGTCATCGGCGTGTTCCACTCGCCAAACGTGCGCCAGCGCAGCGTTGAGATGTTCGTGACGATCTGGTTCCAGGCCGGGAGCACGAAGTCGATGAATTGAATCTCGAAGCACGGCTTCATGCCGTAGGTCGCCATGCCGACAGCGACGCCGACGATGGTGGCCTCGGCGAGCGGGGAGTTGAAGACCTGCTTGGGGAAGTTCTCGCTGAGGCCCTTGGTGAGGCCGAAGACGCCGCCCTTCGGGTCTTCGATGTCTTCGCCAAAGAAGATGAGATCGGGGTCGTCGGCAAGGCCCTTGGCGAAGGTTTTGCTGATCGCCTCGACCATCGTCTGGGGGCCGGATTCGATCGGCGGGGCAGTCGCATCGGCCTCCTCGGCCCAGCAGTGAAGTTCGACTTCATCGGCGCGGGGGTCTTCGGCTTTCTCAGCGGCCCGATAATCCTCGTCCACCAGCTTGACGATCTCCTCCTGCATCGCGTCGAATTGCTCCTGCGTGAGCTGGCCCGCTTCGATCAATTCTTCGCGGAGAAGAAGGATCGGGTCGCGGGTCATCATCTCGTCGATGTCATCAAGATCGCGGTAGACGCGGTGATCGTCGCTGGAAGTGTGGCTCGAAAGACGGTCGATGTCGCACCAGAGGATGGTCGGGCCATCCCCCCGTCGCGCCTTGTCAATCGCGGCGGCTCCGGCTTCGAGCACGTTGTCCACGCGGCGGGCGTCGATCTTGACGATGTGCTCTTCGGAGAGAACTCCCCCAAAGTTGAGCACGAAGAATTTGTCGGTCGGGGTGCTGATGCCGTACTTGTTGTCTTCGATCACGAAGATGACCGGAAGCTTCTCTTGGACGGCGAAGGCGACAGCTTCGTAGAATTCGCCCTGTCGGCTGGCCGCGTCTCCGATGGTTGCGACCACGACCTCATCGGTGCCTTTGAGCTTCATCGCCCAGGCGGTGCCGGTCGCGGGGATCAGGCCGCCGCCGGTCGGGGTGCAGACGCTGACGACGTTGTGCTCACGGCTGGAGTAGTGGCCCGGCATCTGTCGTCCGCCGCTGCTGCTGTCGCGCTTGGCGAAATAGGCGAGGGCCAGTTCCTTGTTGCTGAGGCCGCGCGCGAGCATCAGACCGCGGTCCCGGTAATACGGATAGATGTAGTCTTCCTTCTTGAGCAGATGGGCGAGGGCGCCGATGGCTTCGTGGCCCATGCCGCTGACTTGGAACCAGCCTTTGCTCTGGCGGAGGAGGATGCCTTCGCGGCGGTCTCCCTCGCGGCTGGTCATCATCATGCGAAGGAATTCGAGCTTGTTGAGGGTTCCGGGCTGGGTAATCGCAGACATCAGGGTTTCCTTTTTTCTTCGTTGAAACAAGAACCGCCACCTTCGGCGTCCCTTGCGGTTTGGGGTGAGTATATCCTTAGCTTTTGGCTTTGGGGCCGATCAGCGGGGCCAGATCAACGACATTTCCCTCAAGTGTGATGGTCTTGTTTCCCCCATTCCGCTCCGGCTTGGGCGCGAGCAGTTCGGGCTTGCCGTGGGCGTCCCAAGCGAGGTCGCTGGAATCGAAGATCATCGGCACTTTGGCCGGGTCAGGGAAGTCGAGCGTATGCTTTCCGCTCAGCAGATCGTTGTAGGCGAAGCCGAACTCGTCCTCGGCGGTGACGCCGTCGGCTTTGAGCTTCTTGCGGGCCTCGTCATCCTTCATGTCTGCGGTTTGGAGTCGTTTCCAGGCGGCATCCATCCAGCCATCGGCCTGCGGCAGCATTCCTTCGCTGTCTTGATAGAGCATCAAAGCCGTATGGATCGCCTTGAGATTCTCCATGGAATTGCCGGAGTAGGTGCGTTCGGCGGGCGCATCAAGGAATCCCTCCTTCTTGGCGGCGGAGTAAATCTTGTATCCCCAAAAGCCGTACCATGCTGCGAACGGGAGAACGAGGAGTCCGACCGCGAGGGCGATTTTCTTGCCCAACGACCAAGTGCGCATCGTGCCTCGAAACTTAAATCTGCATGCCTCGCGGGGCATACGGGATCGGAGTGACGACTTCACCGCATTCGCTCACTGGCACCGTTTCGGTGCGATTGGGAGCGGTTTTCATTCCTGCGGCGATGGCGAAGGTGGCCGGCGCAAGGATCGCCAGAATCCAGGTCAGGGTCCGAAGCCGATCCCGAGTCATGCGCATAGAATGATTTTACTCCCGCTGACCAGGGTTTGTTCGGCCCACGGGGTCATAATGAACCCGAGCTGGCTGGACGACGGCTTCCTTCCGGGGAAGAGGAAAGTCCGGACTTCACAGGGCAGGACGCCTGGCGCAAGCCAGGGCGGGGCGACCCGACGGAAAGTGCCACAGAAACATACCGCCCACCCGGACAACCGGCGGCAAGGGTGAAATGGTGGGGTAAGAGCCCACCGGCGTTTTGGGAGACCAGGCGGCCGGGCAAACCCCGTTCGAAGCAAGGCCAAATAGGGAGAGGATGACGCGGCCCGCCGACTCTCCGGGTTGGCCGCGTAGATAAATCGTCGTACAAAGACAGAATCCGGCTTACAGGCCAGCTCGAAGAATTTTATGCCTTGTGTTGGCGACTCACAACCACAAATCGGTTGCCGAGCGGACGGCTGAGGCGAACGAAGTATCCACCGTCTGGGTTGTTTTTGCCGTAGTGCACATCAGCCTCGTCCACGACGACGATCCCCAACCCGGCCACTTCGATGTCCTGACGATGCGATGGACGGCCAAGCTGTTCATAGGTGACGAAGAACTTGTCTCCAACCACGGGTTCGATGGGCATGGCGAAAGGGTACCTCTTGCGCTCGGCTGGGGAAAGACCTGAATTCCAGCAAGTCAAAAAAGAGATAGGATCATGGAACTTTCTCCATGATCCTATCTCTTTCACTCAACCCGGCTCAGTCCGAAAACGCGATGTAGAGCGGAACAATCCAGTTGGCGCAGGGCACGATCATGAGAATGCCCAACCAGTTCGGTTTGCCCCGCCTTTCGGCAATAGCCATCCACGTGATGATCAGAGCAACGATGTTCGCGCAGGGGATGAAGAAGAGAATCACCCACCACATCTCTTTCTGAGCGAGTTTCACAAGGAGGATAAGGTTCAGAATTGGGATGAATCCCCACCACCCATTTTCCTCGCCAACCTTGTTGGCAATGGTCATCATGGCGAAGCCCATCACCAGATAGAAAGCGATGCCGAAGATGACGTAGAACACCATCATCCCGCCAGCTGCGGCAGCGGCGGCGGCGTCATTGGACGAAGCCAATGGCAACAAAAAGTTCAGATTTTCCATTCCACACCAGACGGCGAAGAGCCGATCAAAACAGTGTACGGAAAAATAGGCACTTAACGCAACGGCATTTTCTTGTTGCGCGTGATAAGAAACTTATTTTCTCGTGCCCGGCTTCGAAATCGGTATATTTGCGAGCCAAGCCGGGACCTCATCCTCCGCATAGCTCTCCGCCTCAACCTTGTAAGCCGCATAGATCGGGCATCCGAAGTCGAGATCACCCTGCGCCCGGTCGATCAGGACCCCGGCGGCGATCACGGTTCCTCCGGCGTTGCGGATGACCTCGATGGTCTCCTTCACGCTCAGCCCGGTCGTCAGGACATCGTCCACCACAAGAACTCGTGCGCCTGCGGGGACGTGGGCGCCGCGCCTCAGGGTCTTCACGCCATTCTCTGACTCAACATAGATGGAACGACAGCCCAGTTGCCTCGCCACTTCGAAGGCGATGATGATGCCGCCGGTGGTCGGACCCGCCACCAAATCAATCTGCTGATCGCGGTATTGGTCTGCGATTTCGGCGCAGAGTGCGGAGAGGACCTCGGGCTGTTCGAGAACCCGGAATTTTTCAAAGTAGGTGTCGCTGTGACGACCGGAAGTGAGCAGGAAGTGTCCCTTGAGGACGGCGCCTGATTCTTCCAGGAGTTTTCCGAGATCAACCATGAAC
>JAEYWW010000188.1 GCA_023428805.1 Armatimonadota bacterium
TTCTTGTGGTGTCCCTGATTGGCCTTTGCTTGAATACGGTGGTCAAGACGGTCTTCAACGCCATTCTCCCGTTCAGTCCAATGGTCGATGCGCGGCTGGCCACGATCATGGCGGCAGGGTGTGTCGCAGTCTGGAATTTCCTCGGTCAGCGGCTTTATGCGTTCCGGAAGAAGCAATGACCGACTTTTGGGAAATCGACGAGATTGGCGGGTGCGACTTTGCGGTTGTGGGGGATCCGATCAGTCACTCCCGTTCGCCGAAGATGCATTCCGCCGCCTATCAATCATGCGGTTTGCCCTTTTCCTATCGCGCTGTGAGAGCTGAAGCCGGAAGGCTCCAGGAAGCTCTGGACAGGCTGCTCGATCATGGGTGTCGCGGGGTCAATGTGACGCTGCCGCTCAAGTTCGAAGCGGTGGAATGGGCGGAGCACTTGGAGGATTGGGAGGGCTGCCTGCCGCTGGCGGGCGCGAACACTTTGAACCTGATTACCCGCGCGGCCATCAGCACGGATGAGAGCGGTTTTTTGGCTTCGATCGGCAGTCCCGCGCCAGGCCGAGCTTTGATCCTCGGGGCAGGTGGATCAGCGCAGGCCCTCGCTCTCAGACTCAAGAATGAGGGCTGGGAGGTGGCTGTGTGGAACCGGACCGCATCGAAGTGGCAGGACTTTGCGGATGAGTTTGAGGTGCTGGATTTGGCCGATCCCAGCGGAGCAGATTTGATCGTCAACGCGACTTCCGCAAGTCTGAGTGAATCAGAGCTGCCGGTCTTATGGGATCGCGCGGGGAGCCACGCGCTGGCCTATGACCTTGCCTATGGCGACGAGCCGACGATCTTCCTCCAACGGGCGATCCAATGTGGCCTCCGAGCCCAGGACGGAAGGCGGATGTTGATGGAGCAGGGGGCCTTGGCCTTTGAGTGGTGGCTGGGCATTCCCGCGCCTCGAGAGGATATGCTAACCGCCATCTCATGGGCGTGCGCGTAGCGAATCAGGAGACGCTGGACTTGGCAGCGGGGATCATTCGGCGCGGGGGCGTCGTAGTGATGCCGACCGAAACCGTCTACGGCCTGGCCTGCAACGCGATGGACGCGGATGCGGTGAGGCGGGTCTTTGAGATCAAGGGCCGTCCAGAGGACAATCCGCTGATCGTTCACATTTCCAGTGCGGATCAACTGAAAACAGTTGCCGCAAGCTGGCCGAAAGAGGCGGAAATTCTCGCCGAACGGTTCTGGCCTGGACCGCTGACGATGGTGCTTCCGAAGAATCCGAAAGTGCCGAACGAAACCACGGCGAAGCTCGATACCGTTGCCGTCCGGGTGCCGGGACACATGGTGGCGCGAGAACTGATTCGGCTGGCGGGGGTTCCGGTGGCCGCGCCGAGCGCGAATCTATTCATGTCGCTCTCCCCGACAACCGCGGAGGCCGTCGACCCGGAAATCCAGGTCGATGTGGACATGATTATTGATGGCGGGCCCTGCGAGGTTGGATTGGAGAGCACGGTGATTGATCTCACCGGGCCGCATCCGCGCATTCTTCGTCCCGGGGCGGTGACGCGCGCCCAAATTCAATCCACTTTAGGGCGGCCACTCGGCGAACTTCCGCCCCCGGAAGTCAAACGATCCCCGGGAATGTACGCCCGTCACTACGCGCCGAAGACGAAGCTCGTGATGGTCGATGAGGTCGGGGAGGATGCAACAGGATTGGTTTTTCAAGAGCCCGCCAATGGACGGCAGTTCAAGATGCCCCTGGACCCCACAGCTTATGGCGTCCTTCTCTATGCCGCTCTGAGAAGACTTGATCTTCTCAACTCAGCGGAAATCCAAGTCGCAATGCCACCGCAGATTCCGGAATGGGAAGCGGTCAACGATCGCCTCCGCAAAGCGGCGGGCCAGGCATAGTTTCCTACATAAGTCCCCAGGGCAGGTGCATCGTTTACAAAATAGTGTAGATTGATTGCGTGTCCGGTCAAAACCTTCTCGCCCAGCATCACTTGATGACCCGAATCTCCGTCAAGCCTCGTGATCTCGAAGGGCCGGATTTCACCGAGGACGAGCTGAGGACTTTGGTTGAGGCGGGCATTCACGTTCCAGACCATAGTCGGCTCGCGCCCTGGCGGTTCAACTTGGTTCTTCCTGAGAATCAAAAAGAGTTCAACGAAAAGCTCGCGGATCGAATGCTGGAACGCGACCCGAACACCCCCGACCGTGCGCTGGCGGCGTGGCGAGACGAGAAGATCGTTCCGCTGGTTCTGGTGGTTGGCGCAAAGCTGATCTACGATCATCCCAAAGTTCCGGTTTGGGAACAGTTGCAGAGCTGCGGCGCCGCCTGCATGAATGTGATGAATGCCGCTCATGCGCTTGGACTGGGAGGGCAGTGGCTTTCAAGCTGGCCCTGCGAGGATGATGTGGTCAAGTCCTGGTTTGGACTGGAGGCGAGCGATGCGATCGTCGGGATCATCTATCTTGGCCGACCAACGGCGACGCCGCAGGAACGTGAGCGGGCGAAGTTTGAAGACGTCGCCGCCATCTGGCGGGGCTGAATCTATTCTGGGTGAGGCGTTTCATTCCGTCTCCCCCATGAGGGTTGCCTTGAAATCGTCCGATTTATTCTCATGGATACACTTGGCGTGACTTGACAACATTGAACAGTTGGCGGACACACGTCAGATGATTTGCATGGGGGTTGGTGTAGGTTGTCTTACACTTTTTTTATGCTGGTTTGTAGACAATGCCTCAAGTGAGAAGATCGTGGGAGCAGTGGCTCTGGCATTTGCCGAACTGGGTGCATTTTCTCATTGCGTTCTGCATCACCTCGGTGGTCATCGCCCAAAGGCTCTACTTGAGTGATTTTTTTGGCAACCGCGCTCCGTTTGTGCTTTCGACGATTGCGGTTGCCATCGCCGCATATATTGGAGGGCTCTGGCCGGGGCTGCTTTCTGCGGCGCTTTCCCTGTTCTTTGGCATTCTGTTTTTTGTGTCTCCGGCTGGCACTCTAGCGATCGGCGATCCTGCAGTCGGGTACACGATAGTTGCCTTCGCTGGCGCCTGGACATTCATCAGTATTGTCTGCGACCGGCTGCGGGCGATGGCTCGGAGCACGCGGGTTCTGGCTCATGATCTTTCAGCGGAGCAGGGACGGCTGGACACCATCATCTCCAGCCTGTCTGATGCCTACTGCGCGATCAACAATCGAGGCCACCTCGTTCGCCACAACGAGGAATTTCGGCAGTTGCTGGGTGACAAGGGCGAGATTCGAGGGATGGCGATTTGGGATCGGCTGCCGAAATTTCACGATGCCAATGTTGCGGAGGATCTCCAAGAATCTCTTGTAAAAAGGCAGTCACTGAACAAAGACCTCTTTGATCCGGCGACGGGCCGTTGGACCAACATGCGGTCGTATTCCACTCGGGACGGACTGTTTGTTTTGTGGCGGGACATCACCGACCAAAAGGAGTGGGATCAGCGGCGCGAAAAGCTCTTGGCTGATGAACGGTCTGCCCGCACGGAAGCGGAGCTGACCAGCCGCCTCAAAGACGAATTTCTCGCCACTCTTTCGCACGAGCTGCGGACACCTCTGACCGCTATTCTTGGCTGGGTTGAACTGCTGCAGGCCAAGGAGAATGAAAACGAGGAGGCCAGAGAGGGTTTGGGTGCGATCGGCGCGGCCTCTCAGCGATTGGCCAGTCTGATTGAAGAGCTTCTCGACATCAGCCGAATCAATGCAGGCAAGGTCAAGCTGCAGCTTGAGTTTCTGAACCTTGCCGACGAAGCCTTGGAGGCAGTTGAGGTCGCCCGTTCCACAGCGGCGGCAAAAGGAATCACCCTCAACCTTGTGACCGAGGTGCCCGACGCCATCGTGAGGGCCGATCCGCCCCGCCTGCAGCAGGTCATCGCAAATCTGATCACGAACGCGCTCAAGTTCACGTCTGCTGGAGGAACTGTGACTGTGAGGACATTCATGATGGATTCTCAGCATGCGGTCGAAGTCTGCGACACTGGGGAAGGGATTGAGCCCGAGTTTCTTCCATTTGTTTTTGACCGATTCCGGCAATCAGACGCCTCCGTGACCCGCCGCCACGGGGGGCTCGGACTGGGGCTGGCGATTGTGAAGCAATTGGTTGATCTCCACGGCGGAACCGTCCAAGCCTTCAGTGAAGGAGTGGGGAAGGGTGCGACCATTCGCGTTCTCCTGCCAGTCGCCATCCTGGATGCGCCCTTGCCCAGCGCACGAGCGCAGGAAAAACCGCTTGTTGATCTTGAAAAAGTTCATATTCTTCTTGTTGAAGATGACGAGGGGTCAAGGATCATCCTTCGCAAATTGCTGGAGACTTCAGGCGCGCGAGTTTTCGAGGCATCGGGGGGGCGTGAGGCGTTGGCGATCTTGGATGAAAGCCGCCCCATGATCATCATCAGCGACGTGGGGATGCCGGAGATGGACGGATACGAGTTCGTCAAATCGCTCCGGGCGCGAACGGATATTTGGGCCTCAACTCCTGTCATCGCGCTCACTGCATTTGCCCGCCCCGAGGACAAGAAGGAGGCGTTGGCGGCTGGATTCAGCGCTCATCTTGCCAAGCCGGTCAAGACAACTGATCTTCTGAAGTCGGTGAAGAGTGTTCTTGCTGACGGACGACGGGTTCTGCACTGATCCAGCGCCGATGCCGGCATTTGGGGCAACGTCCGGAGTCAACAAGCACCTCTGCTACATAGCCGCATTCGAGGCAGGCTGCGGGAAGTGTGATGTCGTGCAGGAGGTCGCCGTGCAGTTCATCGGGTGGAGGAACGAGAGGCAATCCGAAGTTGTGAGTCTCCTTATCACTCCGAAATATGCTGAGTTCTCCTGATGACTCCCAATAGGCTATCCCAACCTGTCCGAGATTGGAATAGCCCTTTTCACGGAGCATCAGATAGATTTCATCACTGGCCAGCCGTTCTCGACGGAGATTTTCGATGGTGATTACTCCGTCCTCCACCATGAGCTGGCTCTGTTTTTCCAGAATGGCTTCAGCTTGAGGACTGCGGGACTTGAGCAAACCGACAAGAAATTCTACGACGATCAGGGTTGTGATCACGGCCATGCCGTGAATCAGAGGAACATCCGCCTGGAACATGGGATCACCGACGGCGGAGCCCAATGCGATGATGACGACAAGCTCAAGCGCACTGAGGCGTCCCATTCCTCGCTTGCCCATCAGTCGGAGCATCATCAAGGCGAAAACATAGAGGAAGACCGTTCGAAAGGCGATCTCAGCGATGAAGAAGGGGGGTTCGTCACCGAAGAAGATTCTCTGCCAATCAAACGGCCTAATCTCTTTTTCCACGTGCCCGTTTACTGAGCTTTGACTTCAAGCTCATTTTTGAGCGGCTGCTTCGCACCCTGCTCCTTCATGATCTGCGCAGCAATTTCACCGGCAGTCTTTTTGAGGTCCGCAGTCTTCACGTGGCCAGTCAGTTCAACTTGATCCGCAGTGGAGTTGACATCAATTTTGTTGGCGGGATCATTGAGAAGAGGGTTGGCGACAATCGCCGTCTTGATGAGGCCTGTCAACCCGGTGGCGGCGGCGTCAGCGGCGCCTTCACGAATTCTCTCTCCCACATCAGCCGATTCTTCCTTCACGTTGGCTTCATTTCTCTGGGCATCTTCCTTCATGCCTTCCGCTGTGTTTTGGCATCCGAGCATCAGTCCGAAGCTCATCAGTGCTGCCAGGATGAGGAGTGCGTTCAACTTCATATTTATGTCCTAGAATTGTTCTGCATCACCCTCAATCCTCTCTCGAATTCATCAAGCCACGAATTGAGGCGTCTGCGGTCTTGTGGAAGGGCCTTTTCTGCATCCAATCTCACCAGCTCCTTCTCAATCTGAATTGCATCTCTCCTGAGTCGAAGCTGGATGAGGGACCGACGCGCCATATCCACGGGTCGGGTTGCGGCTAGGGGCTGACTGACCTGTGATTTCAAGGCCAGCCAGCGATCCTGCAATTTTTCGAGCTTGGTCATCGGTTCACAATGCCCGACGTGATCCGCCCCGCATGATGAGGGAAACCACGAAGAGAATGATGAAGACGAAGAACAGAATCTGTGCGATCGAAGCGGATGCTCCCGCGATGCCGCCGAATCCGAAGATTCCGGCCACAAGCGCGATGATGAAAAAGACGGCTGCCCAGTAAAGCATTCTTGGTTACTCCTTGTTGGTCCGGCAATTGGTTGCCTTGCTGAACTGTTTTACGACAGCGGCTATTGGAGCCAGATAAAGGGAGTTTTCCCAGGCATAGAAAAAAGATAAGAGCTATTTGACAGATCCCATCGTGATGCCTCGGACGAAGTGGCGTTGAGTGAGGAGGAACACCACAATGAGCGGGATCATGACGAGCACGGCCGCCGTCATCTGAAGCGGCCAGTTGGTGGCGCCGTAGCTGTTCTTGAAAACTGAGAGCCCTACTTCGAGCGTGCGCATCCGCACCGACGAAGTCGCAAGGAGCGGCCAGAAGAAGTCCGTCCAGACCGCAAAGAAGGTGAAGGCGGCGGCCGTGGCAAGCGCGGGGCGACTGAGCGGCATGATGACCGACCAATAGATGCGGAAATCACCTGCACCATCCATGCGGGCGGCCTCATCCAGTTCTTGGGGAACACCAAGGAAGAACTGACGAAGCAGGAAGATGTTGAATGAACTGCTGATTCCCGGAACGATCAGAGCCCAGTAGGTGTCCAGCCAGCCGAGCGAACGGACAGTGAGGAAGACCGGGATCTGCGTCACAGTTCCTGCGAACATCATGGAGACCAGGAACAACGTGAAGAGGAAGTTCCGGCCTCGGAATTCAATTCGGGCGAAGGCGTAGGCGGCAAGAGAGCAGACGAGAAGCTGCCCCACAACGACCGAGAGCGAGACCAGGACCGAGTTGAGGAAAAAGCGGAAGACCGGCTGCTCGGGCATGAAGAGCACGAAGCTGTAGTTGGACCAGTGGAAAGTCTCCGGCCAGAGTTTTGCGGGTTCGGGAATCGCGGAGCCGCGCTTCTGCAAGGAGACGAGAATCATCCAAACGAACGGCGCCATCAAAAAGACCGCGAGCAGGGCCAGTGCGAGGTAGCTGGCAGTGTTCTTGATGGCGCGTCCGATGGTCATGATGCTTGCCTTAAGGAAGGGAGGAAACGAGAGCTTCGGCGAGGGCGCGGCAGACGCTTGTTCGGTTGGCGACGCGGCCCACGCTGGTGTTGTAGAGCTTGTCTACAGCCGGGTGGTCGATGAACTCAAATTCCAGCAGGCAACCGCGGGTGCGGGACTGCGCAAAGGTGTTGCCAAGATCGACATCTTTCAGCACACCGAGGGACTGCTGCTTCACTCCACGATCCTTCGTTGCGGGGTCGATGGCTTTGGTGGCGGCAAAGACCTTGGCCTGAACTGCTTTTGCAAGCTCCTGATCGGCATTGAAGTTGACGTTCGAGCTCTGGGGCAGGATCAGTGTTTCCACTCCGCGCGCTGTCTTGTTGAAGCCGTTGAAATGAAGGCTGATGAAGATGTCGGCCTTCTTGTCGCGGGCGAGATTGGCGCGCTTGGCCAGCCCGACATTCACGTCGGCTGTCCGGGTCAGGTGCACCGCGGTATTGGGGCTCAGCGCGAGAATCTGCTGCCTCAGGAGAAGGGCAAAGTCCAGCGTCATTGTTTTTTCGAGGATGCCGCTGGGATGGGCGGTCGCATTGTTTGGACTGCTTCCGCCGGTCTTTGCCGTGCCACCATGTCCGGGATCAATGACGATCACGCCTCCTTTTCCACGTGCCGTGCCAGCGGCCTTGATCATGGCTTCTGCTTCAGGAACAAGCGAGAGCACTCTGCCCGCATATCCGGCGGATGGCGTGTAGATCGGGCCGATGAATTCGATGAACTCCTTCCCGGACGATGCGTGGTTCTCCCATCCGGCATAAGGCGAGCGGGTCAGGAACTTCCAGTAGCCTATGATGAAGGCGTCCAGGCTGGCGAACTTGCAGTAATACTCCTGCCCATCGTGGGCCTGATAGAGCACTTTAGTCGCGTAGCCCGTCATCTCAGGCCGCCACTTGAGGCCGCCGAAGTTGAGATGATCCTGGGCGAGTTTTGAACTTCCACGTCCCGATTCCAGAAGCCATTGGGCAAGGGTCACAGGTTTCAGGATTGGGTGGACGATCTGCGCTGTTGCATAGCGTTCGGCGAGTTGTTCGATGAGGGTTTTCATGGCCTTCGACCACTCCTTTGTCCATCGAAGAATCGCAAAGTCAACCAGCACCCGCCCCGGCGCCATCCATCTGACTTTTCATCAATCGAAATTGAATCAGGGAGATGCCCGCAATGATGAGAAGGAGCACGAAGGATTGGGCGGACGCCGTGCCGAGGCGGAAGTTCTGCCACGCCTCCACAAAGATGTGATAACCGACCATGTCCGTCGAATCTGCGGGCCCGCCTTTGGTCATCATGTAGATCGGCGTGAATATCTGCATCGCGCCAATCGTGGATGTGACGAGAACGAAGAGCGTGGTTGGACCGAGAAGGGGGAGCGTCACCTTCCAGAACTGCCGCCAGCCAGTCGCTCCATCGAGGGAAGCCGCCTCATAGAGCGAAGGCGGGATCGCGAAGATTCCCGCCAGGAAAAGGATCATGCGCGGTCCAAGTC
>JAEYWW010000208.1 GCA_023428805.1 Armatimonadota bacterium
GCTGCGTGGGGTGAGCGTGTACCAGATGGACGAAACGACCAGCGGAACACCCCGTTGCGCGCAGATGCCGGAAAGCTGCTCCCATGCGATGTTGATGCCGAAGACGTGGACAATGTCGCCCAACTCCGGGGTTTGGTGGTCTAGAAAATCCACCTTATAACCCAGCTTCCGCAGTTCCACCGCCGTCTGCTCGGCCTGGGTTTCCGCCCCACCTCGAATGAGGCCGGCAGTCGGCGAGATAGCGAAGGTGACTTTCATGGCGCGAAGCTTATCACGCCGCAAATGTCGCGGTGAACCCATGCAGAGTATCTTCCAACTCCGAATAACCAGAAACCGTTGAGAGCCGCCCCCTCACCTCCGAAGCTCCTGGCGCGCCCTTCACGTAGAGAGGAAGCTGCCCGCGAAGGGCGCGAAGGGCGCGATTTTCGAGGTCGATTCGCTCCCTGTCAGGCAGGGCGAGCACCTCCGGCCAGCCGTCGAATCCTCCCTCGAAAGTCACCATCAATCGGGCGTGCTCGAGGGCGATTTCGATCCTCTCCTCCAAAGTGGGTTCTGCGGGTATGGGATGGCCTGCCAATCCGGCATGAATCCGCTGAAGCGCCCAGGGGTTGCTGATTGCCGCGCGTCCCACCATGACGCCGTCGCATCCCGTCTCGTCCATCATCCTTCGGGCGTCTTCCGGGGTTTTGACATCGCCGTTGCCGATCAGGGGAACCTGAACGGCTTCGCGGAGGGCCTTGATGAGATTCCAATCGGCTTCGCCGTCGAATCCCTGCTTGGCAAACCGAGCGTGGATGGTGATCATCTGCGCGCCGACACCCTGGAATCGCCGCACCAGGTCGGGAGCGGCGAAGAGGGAGTAGTCGTAGCCCGCGCGAACCTTGACCGTCACCGGAACGCGCACGGCTTTGACCACGGCCTCGACGATCTTCTCGGCGGTGTCGGGATCCTTCAACAGCGCGGCGCCTGCTCCGGTGCGAACGACCTTGGGCACCCAGCAGCCCATGTTGATGTCCACGATGTCCGCGCCCATCTCTTCGGCGAGCCGCGCGGTTTCCGCCATGATCGCAGGATCGCCGCCGAAAATCTGAATCCCCAGCGGCCTCTCGCTGGGATGAACGCGCATCTTCTTGATTGTCTTCTGCGCGTTGTAATGGACCGCCATCGCGCTGACGAACTCGGTGAACATGAGCCCGGGCTGCCCGATCCGCTTGGCGATCAGCCGAAACGCCAGGTTCGACACGTCCTCCATGGGAGCGAGGACGAGCGGATTGGCGACGGGAATGTCGCGGACAGAAAAGGCCGGTGCGGACATCGCGACGGGCTCTATTGTGGCCCGCTGTGCATCATGTGCCTTGGGCAAGCCACTTCTTCGTCGTCTCGGGGTTGCATTTCAGCAGCTTTCGGGCGCAGAGCATCTGCTGGCTTTGGTAGACGACCGTCATCCCGTCGGGTGATACCCAGAAGTAGCGGGACATCTCGAAGATGAAGGGCAGCCGCCGTCGCTGCTCGCCGGATGTCTCCACGAGATGCAGGAAGAAGCTTCCCGTCTCCTGGTCCAGCCTGAAGGGCCGTCCGTCAACCTGGGCGAGCTCATCTTGATGGACAAGATCGACCCGCGCCCCGGAGCCCCTTTCATGAAAGTCCATCAAGAACGGCATGCTGCCCCGAGAAGTGCTCTTGTATACACGCTCCTTGGGCTCGGATTGAGAAATGTACTTGCGGGTGCGGAAGTCGAAGGAGTAGTAGGACGTGTTGTTCTGTGCGTCGCTGGCGATCATTTGGACTGTGTCGTCTGCCGCAATAAACCATCCCGCCATCTCCTGCTTGGGTGGATTGAGGATCAGTGTTCGTCCGTCTTCGATAAGCCATTGATGTGCTTTTCCGACCACCAGGACAGCACGCTCGTTTTGTGAAGGGAACATCATGAACGAGGTTTCGCCTCCGAGGTTGATTTCCTGCGCTTTGACGCCGGGTCTCTTGTAAATCAGGTGGTTTCGCGTCGTCTCTACAGTGCTGCCGCTGAACGTGCTGATCACCAGCTCCTGGCTTTTGCCGAGGAATGCGACCTCGCTCACACCCTCATCAGCCCGCCCAAGGTAGGCCTCATCGACTTCGCCGCTGTCGGCATTCCAAAGGTTGATCCTCAGACGCTCATCGCGTCCCGCGCCCAGACTTTCGCCCGCGTAGCGCGGGCTCATGACCGCCGGATGCCAGGTGATGAAGGCCACCCTTTTGCTGTCCGCAGACCAGACCGCCTGATCTCCTTTGTATCCGAGCATGTAGGTCGGCGACGCCACATAAGCCGCTCCATCGTGCATCAGGAATCGACTGTCCATCACAGGGGTTTGGACAGCCGGGGATTGCGCCAGCAGGAGAACGGCGCAGAGCGTCAACATGGGCGGCAAGTTACCTTTTTGCCTGATTCACAAGCTCGATCCAGCGCAGGACACTCGCTTGGTCCAGCAGCTCAAACCTCTTCTGATCCGCTGCTGCGGGACGGTGCCAATCGTGGCCGAATCGGTTATTCCTCGCCAGTTTCAGGACATCCCAAGTTAATTCTTCACCCTGCTTCTGGGAGATGTAGCCCTCCCGAAGGCCTACTTCTGCCAGCATGTGCGCGAATCGACCGGGGTTGTCTATGCCCGTTCCGGGCTTGCGCCACTTCTTCCAGGCGGAGTCGAACATCTCCCTTGCGGTCACGTCATGCTTGACTCCGAGCCGCTCCGCCTCCGCCAGCGCCGCGATGGTGAGCGCGGCATTGTAGGTCCACTTGTCACGACCGATGTTCCCAGATGAGATCGAAATGGAATCCCACATCAGCTTGTCTTCTTTGTCGAGAAGGTTCTCAAGAGTCCACTTGAGCACTCTCAGACCGGGTTCCTGATACTGCTTCAACCCGTGCCTTCGGGCCATGATGAGGCAGGCGTAGGCGGTCGGAGAATTGCTGCAGGTGTTCTTGGACGCTTTGTCAGATTCGCGCCAGTAGATGCCTCCGCCGAGTTTGTCGTCCTCCCCGCTGAGCGCATAATCCAAGGCGAGGGCGGCTCGTTTGAGCTGCTCTGGATCATCAAGCACCTCGGAGGATTCCGCGAGTGCAAGCACCATCCATGCGTTGTCGTCGTAATACCGATCCACCCCGCCTGGGTTGGGCAGGACGTCAAAGCCCGCGACGGGCGGACGGGAATTCCAGTACTTGCCCGTTGTCTTGACATACTGACGCAGAACATCCTTGGCTGAAGCATCGTGTCTGGCGCGGACATTGAGCGCGGTCAGCATCACTCCAACCGACCAGTTGAAGGCAGGATCATTCTCTGCCTTGTCGGACGACCAGAATTCACGATAGATCCTATGCTCCGCATCCCAGAAGTCGGATTGAATCCGGGCGAAAAGCAGGTTGCTTTCAGTCTTGAGGTTGGCGGATGACATGAGGACCAAACAGGCGATCAAGGATCAATTCTCCGTGGGCAGGTGCCAGTTTCGGTCTCCGAGCAGGGTCTGGATGTAGTCCATCTGCCCGATGTGATACCGGATATGCGCGGCGGGAAATGTGATCGCCATCTCCATCGGCGCGAACCCCAGGCCGAACGGGGCGGGGAACTGCCGCTCGAAATCGGCGGGAGTGAGTGCGTCGAGCCACTCCGTAAACAACGCGGCGTGATGCTCCATGAGGTCCAGGGCCTGTTGACGAGTCGTGACACTCTTCTCCTGATCGCGAAAATGATCGTCTGCCTGCGCTGAAGTCGGGATGTGAAAAGGCGTGCCCTTGAGCTGGCTCAGGATGTTGGATGTGGCCCAGGCGCAATGAGCGAAGATCGCCGCCGCGCTTCTCGCTGTTGGCGCCGCCGTCCAAGTCAGCTTGTCGTCGGGAATTTGGGCGAACGATGCCTCCAGCATTGCTCGCGCCATCTGAAAATCCGCCTTGGCCTGCGCCACCACTTGGTCCATGAGTTCAAGTATGCTCGTTGGGGGATGGAGAATTCTCCTGTATTCGCTGGCCCACAGTCCTATCATCGGTCGAACCGTCCCGCCATGCCAGCATCAAGTTGGCTATAATTTCACGTTCGTGCGCACCCGAAACCATACGGGCGCATGGCGAGGTTTTCGAGACTATGTCCAAGCAGGCGATTCTGCAGAGTGTTGGCGCTTCCTACATGAAGGAAGATTTGCCGGATATGCGCCCCGGCGATACCGTGCGCGCCCACGTCAAAGTGCGTGAAGGCGGCAAGGAGCGCATCCAGATTTTCGAGGGCACGGTCATCGCTGTCCGCAACGGCGGCATCGCCAAGAACGTCACGCTCCGCAAGATTTCCGGCGGCATCGGCGTCGAGCGAACACTTCCGGTTCATTCGCCGAACGTGGCGAAGTTTGAAGTGACCCGCCGGGGCAAGGTCCGCCGCGCGAAGCTCTACTACCTTCGCGACAAGGTGGGCAAGGCCGCTCGCATCGCCGAGAAGCGCTAAACAGATATGGACTTCGGGAGTCTTCTTGCGCAGGCATCAGGCGATCCTCCGTCGTCGATGATGTTCATCGACAAGCTCGCCAGGACTCCCCTCAGTCAAATCGTGATCTTCGCCGCCGTTCTTACGGCGGTTCGTCTTGTCTGCTACCCCTATTTGTCGAAGACGCCCAAGCATCAGCGGACGGGAGGCTACAGCTTCGTCAAGGTCATCAACGAACTTGCGGACGCGTTGATTTATGCCGCCGTTGTGGTCTTCATGCTGGTCCGCCCATTCGGAATTCAGACTTTCTGGATTCCCAGCGGGTCGATGATCGACACGCTTCGGCTGAATGACTACATTGTTGCAAACAAGGCGATCTATCGCGTTGCCGAACCCAAGGCGGGCGACATCGTGGTCTTCAAGCCACCCAAGAATGCCCTGTCAGTCGGGGCGCCGGAGACCGACTATATCAAGCGTCTCATCGGCTGTCCGGGAGATGTCATTGAGCTGCGAGACAAGAAGCTTTACCGAAACGGCAAGCCTGTCGATGAGCCGTATGTTCGGTATACCAGCCGCGATTCTGTCCTCGACGCTTCTGAAGCGGAGAACATCGTCATCCCCGATTTCAAACTGATCAATGACGAAGGGCGTTTCGTGCCGGTGATGTACCGTGAAGGTGGGGCGTATTTGAACAGCGAGTCTCCCGCAGATTTTCGCGTTCCTCCCGGAAAGCATCAGGATTACATGGACGCCAAGCCTGTGGCCATTCCCGATGGTTATTACCTCTTCATGGGCGACAACCGAAACGGCTCTTACGATTCCCGCTTTTGGGGCCTCGTGCCGCGCTCCAGCATCATCGGACGATCCGAGATTGTCTGGCTGCCCTTCAGTCGCTGGAAATTCACCCGGTGATGGTTCGCAGGTACATTCTTTGAGTGGCCACCATTGTTGATACTTGGGTTGAAGAGTGCCGGAACGGCACGAATCCCCGCCTCATCACCCGCCTGAAGTCCGGCTGGGCGGTGATGGGTGAAGTTCAGGTCGTTCCCGGATACTGCCTGCTCCTCCCCGACCCGGTCCCCGCGCACCTCAATGAAATGCGCGAGCCGGATCAAATCCAATTCCTGACTGACATGGCCCATCTGGGTCAGGCTCTGCTGCAGGCCACGGACGCGCTCCGCATCAACTACGAAATGCTGGGCAATCAACAGCCCGCGCTCCACGCCCATCTTTTTCCCCGATACGACGCCGAGCCGGAGGACATGGGTGTCAAGCCGGTCTGGTTCTACGATTGGGACAATGCGCCCCGTTGGAGCCCCGAGGTGTTCGGTCATCTCCAGATGGCACTGCGCGAAGCTCTCTCCATTCCGGCGGAAAAGAGCTGATGTCCTGCCTCATCGTCATTCCGAGCCGAATGGCGAGCACCCGCTTTCCGGGCAAGCCGCTCTGCGACCTGCTCGGAAAGCCGATGATTCAATGGGTCGTTGAAGCGGCGCAGACAGCGAATCTGAACGCGGATGTCCTTGTGGCAACCCCCGATCAGGAGATCATCGACGCCTGCCGCCGCTTCGGATGCGAGGCGATGCTGACCCGCAGCGACCACCCAACAGGCACCGACCGGATCGCCGAGGTGGCGCGGTCGGTGCACGCGGATGTCTATGTCAATGTCCAGGGGGACGAGCCGCTGATCTCGGCGAGGACGATCCATGCGGCGGCGGAGCCGCTGCTCGCGGATGGCTCAATCCCGATGGGGAGCGCATACGCGCCCTGCCCGGAGAGCGAGGTTGAGAATCCCGCTGTTGTCAAAGTTGTGCTTGACCAGCAGGGCTATGCCCTCTATTTTTCGCGCCATGCCATCCCGTATCCCCGCAATCCCCGGGTCGATCTGGTTCGGAAGCACATCGGCATCTACTCGTTCCGCAAGGATGTGCTGCTTGAGTTCTCATCTTGGGCCTCGACGCCCTTGGAGCAGACGGAGAGCCTGGAGCAGCTTAGGTTTCTTGAAAATGGCGTCCGCATCAGGATGTCCGAAGGTGAGCCCGCCGCCATCGCGGTGGATACGCCCGAGCAGGCGGAGGAGGCGCGCCTGCTGCTTCAGCGGCGTCTGCGCGGTTCCTTGGGGTCTTCTTCGCCGTAGTAGGTTGGCAGGTTTCCCGGTTCCGGCTCCCGGTCGGGGGGCGTGAGGCAGGGAAGCCTGTAGATCAATATTCCCACGATCAAGCCCAGCACCGAAGCAACCATCGCGGGCACATAGTGCTCATTCCGAATCAGCAGGAACGGCCCGAAAGTGCAGATGTAAAAAATGAGGCGGCTTGCGAGACCCTTCATTGGGCCAAGGTCAAAGTGTTTGGCAAGATGGAATGGCATGAGGGAGAATATACAGATCAATGCGACGATGGTCGCGCATGCATGAAGCGCATCGCTGACCTTGATGAGAATCATCGGTTACAACTCCCGCAACGTCTTCATCTGCCCGCCCGCCGCCAGCAGGGCGGAGATCATTTTGTCCAATGACCGGAGGCGGGGGTCGATCCGGGAGAGGAAGGATGGGAGGGTGCGGATGGCAAGAGCGCCCTCGACTCCCGCAAGACGCTCGACGACCATCTCTCCCCACATTTCGCCGCCCAGCCCGCTCTTGGCGGCGTCCTTGGGGCTGATCCAGAGCGTGGGATGGATGACGGCCTCGCCGGGGCCAGTGCCATCGATGCTGGCGTACCAGCGGAGGGGGGCGGGGCCGGGAAGTCCTGCGGGCCACGCATTGATCAATCCGGCTCCCTCAATCACGTGCCCATGCTCGCCGAAAACCTGTTGTGCCTCATTGAAATCGCGCTCAATGTTGTCGGGGCGCGGGCAGATCCAGTCGAGATCGTGGCCTTCGTTCAAGATTGAATCCGCGAGCGTTGGCAGCGCTCGAAGCGTCCGGGTCGAGACGAAGAAGTGATGACGCCAGCCCTTTTCTCGTGCTTGATCCAGCAGCCGAACCACCATCGCCGGCTCCCCATGCTCCTCCGCCTCCCAGGGCACATAGTCGAGGTCGATGCGGAGGCAGAATGTCATGGAGTGCCCCCTAGTTTAGCAGGCGTCGACCGCAGAGGACTGCTCTTTGAGTTCAAGCTGCGTCATGACGTCTTTGCGGAAGGGCCACCAGCCGACGGCGGGCGATGCTCTCCCAGCCAAAAGAGGGATCAAGCGTGGGTCGCCCAGGCGCCATGCGGCGATGACCGCATCGAGTTCGTAGTCCTTGGTGCGGAGCATCGTTTCCCAAGCTTCCATCGGCAGCTCCCTCAATTCTTCCAAAGTGGCGGACTTGATTCCTCGTTGGATGGTGCTGTTGAGGAAGAAGGTGTACAGACCCTTACCCTTGCGGAAGCCTGTATGCCTCCAGACTTGCATGACCGGGATTGAGCCTGGCTTGATCAGGCTGAGGAAAATAGCCCCGAGGATGATGGAGAATTTAACCTGCATGTTGTCGCCCGGCAATTTAAGATTTCTGTCGAGCATGACCCAGGCTGGCAGTACGACGATGCACATCGCGCTGCCCAGATGCCCCAGCCAGTAAAGCGAGATCATGAGCGGCCAAGAATAGATGCGCCCCGTCGCCGCCGGAGGGAACTGTCTCAGGTCAATGAGAGCACGTCCAACGATTGGAAAATCGCCGGCGATGTCAATGCCTCGCGCCCGATCGATCAGCTTTTCCCAAAGAACTCGGTTCCAGGTCTCCATCGACAGGAGATGCTGCGACTCCCGCGCGACCTCCAATGCCATTCTTCTGTGCCCGGTCCACCGCGAAGAGAGTCCGGCGAGCACAAGAGTCTCCGTGCCGACACCGAGGGTCTGATGATGGGGGATCACCATCATATAGCCCAGAAAAATCAAAATGCTCAAGGCTATGAAGGCGAGTGCTCCTGAACTAGCGAAAGTGGGCGTGTCCCACAGGAATGCGGCTGGTAAGGATGCTCCCACGAGCGCAAGCAACAGAAGGAGAGAAGACATCTCAAACCGCAGCCACGACAGAGCCATGATGGCGTTCAGAGCTAGTTTCTGACGTGGCGTGGTGATGACCATCGGCGAATCCATGCCTATTCTAATCAGTTGACGCGCCGCCAGGCAAGCTCGATGTAGGCGATCTGCATTCCCGCCGCAATTTGGTTGCGAAAGCTGGTTGACCCATAGCTTCCGCCGCTCATGACGAACTCGCAGTCAAAATCAGACGCCAAGCCCAAGCGGCAGCGAAGCATTTCAAGCTGAATCCCGCGACCGCGGAAGCGGGGAAGCACCGCGCCTCCCACCAGATGGCACACCCGGTCCCGCAGTCCCAGTCCGCAGACTGCCGCCGGCTCTCCTTCCCAGCGAACCAAGAACTGAGGCGCGTCGAAGTTGAATCCAGCCCGCGCGCCATTGATGGCCGCTCCTCTCCAGGCTGGATTCCACTCGAATCCGTCGGCGAAGACATCAAGATACACCTCCAGATTTCCTTTGTCCACTCTTTCAAAGGTGATCGGAAGCTCAATTTGGTGAGGTTCCTGCGGTGAGCCATAGAGGATCACCTGCTCCATTTCCACTGCGGCAAAACCTTGGCGATGAAGCGCCTCCCCCATGAGCGCAGTGAAGCTGACGGGCGCGATGTAGAACGTGGGATCAAGGTTCAGTTCATCGTAGAAGGCGAGGATTTCCGGCAGTTTGGGAATGTCCCGTTCTGTGAAGCAGAACACCTTGTTTCGGGGCTGGCCTCCAACCGCTCGCTGCGCTATCGTCTCCCCGATCTGAGCGACTCTGGCTCCATCTCCGCCATCATTGAGCGCGGGCGCGACAAGCCGTTCAAGCCGACGTGCGAAATCAAGAGTGAGGACCGGCACCAGCATGATCCTCACATTCTAGCCGTTCACGGTCCCGCTGAGTCCCGGGTTCAGTTGCATCGCGCTGGCGGGTGTGGCATACTTGCAAAGCCCACGCGGGGGTGTAGCTCAGTGGTTAGAGCGCCGGCCTGTCACGCCGGAGGCCGCGGGTTCAAGTCCCGTCATCCTCGCCATTTTCTTCCTTTGGGCATTGATCCCGTCGCTGGACCGAGTGCTACACTTTTCATCATGCGAAGCAGCCTGGTTTTGATCTCATTTCTCGCAATCGCGGGTCAAGCTGGTGCCGCGAACATCTTTGATCTGCTTGGAAAGACCCCGTCTGAGATGCCCCTCGATCTTTTGGGCACCCTCAAGTCAAAGCAGTACGCCGCCGTGTTTGGCGAGAGCGTTTCCGCCGCAGAACTCGGACAGTTGACTGAGGCGTCTGCGGCCAGCTTCAAGCACCCTTTCACTTTGACGAACGCCTACTACACTCCGAAAGATGGAAGCAGCGAAAGCGAGTCTTTTCATACGGTCAGCTTTACGAATGGCCGATCGTCCAGGATTGACCTCACCGGAAGTGACCACTCGCAGCCCTGGGCAATGACGGTTGAAAAGCAGACTGGACTTTCCATGCAGGATTTTGAATACAAGACATCCGGCAGCAAATACAACTTGCTTGAAGTCACCTTGAGGGGGCGTGCTGAGAAGATCAAGGGCAAGATTGTCCAAGTATCGCAGTATGTGTACTATGACGATTCCGGCCCGGTGTACATGGTCAACTATACGGTTGAAGAACCGTCAGTTCAACCGGCAGTCGATTCCGCCACCCCGGAGAATCGAATCACTTTGAGCTGCCAGCCTGACGGCACGGTCGGTTCATTCACAATTTCCATGCCTGGGAAAACTCCCGAGGAAGTGCTCAAATTGTCGGGAATCCCGGAGAGCGATTGCAGGAAAACTGAGCGCAAGAAGCAGGAATGGGAGGGAACAGATTCCACCAACTGGGATATTGAGTTCACGGCCGGCCCGTTGGCGGGGCGCACGGGCACACTCTTCACTTCCACAAGCTTGAAGTTGAGCTCGGTTTCAATTGATTCAGCCAAGAAGTGATCTCCCGGATTCTATCCGGGAGATTCTGACTTGACTTCGCGCACTGAGACGTCTCGAATCCACGCCGTTCCCACTGCATGCCCGAAGACGAATGTCGGCACGCGTGCCGGATTCCTGACATTCTTTGCGGTGAAGCGATAGTAATAGTATCGCCAGTCTTTCTGCAGCGCGACATCGTTTGCCAGGAGTCCAAAGTTGGTGAAGGGCTCACCATTGGCTTGAGCCCAGACTCCGATTGCAAGGTCTCGGTCGGCTCGGGCTTGGAACCTGATTTCGTACATCGCGCCTTCTTTCAGGTCAGGAATCAGCGCATAGAGCCCCACGTTATAGGGGTTCTTTGCCTTGGACGAACTGGTTACCCGGATGCCGTCACCGTCAGTCGCGGAAGATCCCTGACCATTCCCGTTGACGTAGAAGTGGAGCGTCTTGTCCGCAGGACCGGCGACCAAGTTCGGCCCCAGAGATTCTCCCGGTTCGGTGCCTTCAGGATCGTTCGTGAGCCGGATTGCGTGGAGGTATCCCGCCTCGTACATCCAGGGGTTTCTGCCTCCGGGGCGTGCTTCGATCCGCAGCTTGACCTTTTTCCCGACATACGCCTTGAGATCGACCCTGATCGGCTGCCAATTTTGGGGGCTGTTGATGACGGAATTGAGGATGTCTTTGCCGTCAACGCTCACACCCAGCACCCAGTCTGCCTGAGCTTCATTCTGGTAGCTCTTGACTGAGAAGGCGAGAGTGCTGGCGTCGGCGGAAATAGTGGCATCGCGCTCAATCACGGCAGGCAGCTTGTCGCTGACTGGGTGCATGATGAGCACGTTCAGCTTATTGTAGATATTGCGCACCCCTGACTCCATCAGGGGTGAACTCGTCACAAAACGGAAGCCTGGAGCGGCTTTCGCGATGGGTACTTGATCCATCCAGGTGGGCAATCCTTTGGGCGCCCAGCCTGGTTTTGCAACTTTGGCAGGATCGAAGACAAACAGCACGCGCCCCTGCATCTCGTTGAAGTTCGACCCGATGAACATGTCGATCTTGCCCTCGTCGGACAAGTCGTAGGCGCGAAACTCCATCTCGAAAGCATTGCCGAGGATCGGAGTGTCCCAGTGGCTCCGTAGGCTAAATATCTCGCCAGACTTCGATATGATCAGGAGATCACTGTCCAGCAGCATGTTCTGCTTCCAGACCCAAATCAGCATCTGATCTCGATTGTTGAGTGCAATCGGTTGGCCGTAGAATCCTTCGGGAAGCTTGACTGGCTGCAGCTTCGTTTTGGCCTTGCCCAAAAAGAAGCCATCGGTATTGTTATCCTGAAGAAGAATGGTGCTGTCGTCGTTGAGATACGCTTCTACGTAGATGTACTTTGGTTGTCCTCGATCATAGACGACCTCACTGATCAACCCCGCCGCGTCGCGGAAGTAGACCTTTAGTTCGGTTCTGTCCATGAAGAGGATCTCGCCCTTGTTGTTGATGGCGAGGGGTTCGGTGTTATTCTCTGGGTTGCCGAGGATCGTCAGCTTGCGGGTGGCTACTTCGTAGAGTCCAGCTCGTGTGACTGTTTTGGGCTCTTCTTGGTCCTGATCCTGAATGTTCGCCTGAAGACTGGCCGCAGGTGCTGTGACGGGCATTCTAACCTGAACGAGTGCCTGGTCTTTGTCGTTTAATCCGCGTGATACTGGGCTTGTATTCTCCGGTAGGAGGATGGTTTCCGTGCTTGTTCGGATGGCCAGACGACCGTTCAGCCAACCGATCGAGTGGCCTTTTGAGTTGCCGCCCCAGCCCCAGGATTCCATTCCCAAGGAAGGATCGTAGACAAAGCTGATGCCGTCCTGTTCGTTCCAGCGGAACGAATCGCCTCCATCGAATTTCAGAGAGCCGAAGATTTCACCCGAGGAGGAGAAGGATGATCCGTCTGCATGAAGCGAGGGAGGTCCGACGAGCGTGATGGCGGGATTGTCCGTCCTGGGATTGGCCGTGAATTCAGGGTGTCCAGGATGCTTGATGGCTCCGAGTTCGACATAACCTGCAATATCGGTTCTCGTCAGTTGTTCATTTTGATACGTTTTGCCCGGTTCCCATCCATGCTGGATTTTTGCCAGTGATTTGTAGTAGATGGTGTCCCCAACTGGCAGCCACGTCAGTTCAGTTTCGATGTAGAGAATCACTCCGGTATCGAAGATGCGCTGCGGCTGCTTGGCATCGCCGATGATCAGGCGCTGCGTTTCAACCTCGACATAGGCGAAGAATTTGCCGTCGGGCGAGAAGCACAGGGGAGGTCGCTTGTAACGAATGGCGTTGTCAAGGGCTGTCGGCGTGAAGACAACCGGCGGGTCAGACAGCCGAAGAGCCTGGGTTTTGTTGACGAAGTAAACAGAATCCTCAGCGCCCCATTTGCCCCCAAGCGGATAGATTTCGGGTTTGTTGACGCGGCCCGTCCACTGCTTTCCATCTGAAGTCCGCGTGACGATGTACTCGAAATCGGTCGTGGATTGGAAGCCCCGGGCGAAGATATACCTGCCCAGCGGGGCGAGGTCGCCTTCACCCTCATAGATCGCTCGAAGAGCCTGAGAGTCACCGTCAATAAAGTGCGCGTCTGTGCCGCTGAATTCGGCGATGAGCCGCTTGCCCCCCTCAAACCAGTGAGCGGTCTTGAACCACGCAAAACTCCCCGGTTCCTTCCTGGTCAGCGAATATTCATTCTTGCCATCTATTCCGATGTGGATGACATCGCCCCTGGTCTGGCTGTTGTTGTCGTACTTGCGATCTTTGACGGGGTACCCAACTCTGGCGACAAGCCTCTTGCCATCTGGTGAAACCGAGAGAACTTGGAGCGGCTTCGCGGAGACCAGTTGCGGCGGGGCAACACCTGCAAAATCGTAAGCCCACAATCCCTTTTCGGGGTGAGTGGCGAGGATTGTCTTGCCATCGGCTGTGAGGGCCTGCATATGCCATCCATCCGGGAAGTCCACCCGCTTGGCCGTTTCGTCGACCGAGAAGAATTTGTCCTCTGGCTGGGCCGACCCTTGGGGTCTAGCGTAGCGCACGACGTTCAAGAGCGAGGGCACAAATGTGTCGTCATAGGCCTGCGGCACAATCCAAGGCTTGGCCATCCAGCGTCCGTTGGGATCCCACCGCTTCGTATAGAGTTCGCTGATGTCCGCATCGGCGATGTCATTTCTCAGGTCGCTCTCAGCAGCGCTTGCTTCAAGCTGAAGGATTTCGCGGTAGAGGGCAAGATCCTCGACCGTGATCTGGCGCGCGCGGAATGGAAAGACTCCACCGAATGCCGCCTTCTGCCCGTGCCGAATCTCGATCTTCTGGGTCGGATCGGCGTCATTGGTCGCTTCGATCAATCCTTCTGCGACGATGATTTCGGTGCTTCCACCATCGTTTTTGACCGCGAAAGCGGTTCCGTTGATGCTGAATGAGACCGATGCATCTTTGACGGGAATAGTGAATCGTGATTTGCCTCGAAATGCCTTGCTGCCCCGCACGAGCATCGTGCCCTGGGTGACATTCACATTGATGTCATAGGCTTCATTGGCCGTGATCTTTTCGGGTGGCAGCTTGGTGAGGAGAACCTTGCTCTTCTCCTTCACCCGGAACGTCTCACGATTGGCGAGGATGAACTCAGCGGGCTTGGTGTCGGATGCCTTCAGAGAGTCCTTGTCTTTGAGACCCGTGTTGCGGGCAGCGTTCTCAATCTGCTTTTCTTCTCGGGTCAACGCGCTGCCGTTTGGCCATGTTTTGATGCGGTTGTTCGGGACGGGTGCCTTGCCCTGAAGCGCGGCGGGCGCAACGGGCAGAGTGGACAAAGAAAATGCAAGAACAAGACCGGCAATCAAAACAAAACCTCCGAAATATGCGTGTCAGTATAGTCACGTTGTTTGTAAACACACTAGTCGAGTCTTGCAGTGATTCCATGTTCCAAAGTGCCAAGAACGAAGGGGACGATCTCGCCCGAAAACCCCTTCGGCAGGAATGGTGCGAGCGGAGCCGTTTCGTAGCCGGGTGGGATTGATTCCTGCAATCGAGGTCCGATGACGCAGGCCACGTGCTGCCTGCCCGCCTCCGCCTGCAGCCGCGCCGCCATGTGAATGTCGATTCCGTAGCTTGACCATTCGTGGTGGCTGGATGTTTGCAGGATGCGCCCGGCAATCGAGCCTTCTTCCAGCCCAAATGAGAGGGCAAGCTGCTTCTTGTGCTTGCTCATCACTTCCTCTGCCAATGGAAGGATCGCTTCCTGCATCCGATTGACGGATCGGATGGCATTCAGGCGGAAGTCAGGGTTCTTTCGGCTCCGGTAGATTCCCATTAATCCGTCTCCCAAGCTGCGTTCAACCTCGCCTCGCTCGGATTCGACAACGGGAATGATCGCCTTGAGAACGGAACTGAGAATCCGCCGCCCTTCCTCAACCCCAACAGTCGCCACGAGATCGGTGGAGCCCCGGATGTCGACAAATAGAATGACTGCCTGCTCGACTTCATCCTCCTTGCGATCTTCTTTGAGAAATGCCGGAATCC
>JAEYWW010000246.1 GCA_023428805.1 Armatimonadota bacterium
GGTTTTAGTTGCAGGGGACTGTAGAGCAGTGAAAAGTTTTTCCCGTGAGCGTCACAGTTTCCGATCAAGTAATTGAATATCGCCGCATCCAGGAGTGCCCGCAAATCTATGACTGGTCTGCTGCTGATCTCACGGACCAGTTGAAAGCAGTCTGACAATGCTGGACCACCTTCGTTTTGATACTTCCTTTCAGAAATAATTCCTAATGCCTGGCAGAAATCTTCCTGGTGAAGCCTCTCCACTTTCCCCGTAAATCTTCTCATTTGGGTGACCGGAAGTCGGTCATATCGCTCGATCAAGAGGCACTCAAGTTCCTCAACAAACCGAATATCAACGTGCGCGGCATTAAGCTGGATTTTGGCTGCGAGCATCATGCAGTACGCTTCATTCTGGACAATGCCTTTGTATTCGCGAAGAGCGGGTTTGATGATGTGCGTTGAGGGGGTGCTTCCTAGGGGCAGGAATGCTTTTTCACCCTCCATGCGAACGGCGAGCTTTGGTTGTGCCCCGGCCAAGGAGAGCCGGACCCCCTCCTCTCCAGCCATCAGAGGGCGGAGCGGTATTTCTCGCAGGATTCTAGCAAATAGATCAAGATCGAGTGATCTCTTGCCATCCTCCTGAAATTGCAGATTCTCTCCTGCGCGAGCAAAACTGACTGCTCCAGCACATTCGCCCCCAATATGCTCAAGAAGACCAAAATCATTCTTGGAACTGATTCCAAGATTCTTGGCAATTTTCTCTCGAGAAGCCTGTTCGGGCAGAATTCCCCCAAAGAACCCCTGACACTCCTTACTGGAATAACTTTCTTTGCGGAGTGGCAAAGAGTTGGACAATGGCCTTGCCACGCTTGATTGAAGCCATTCAGGTGCATAAGTGAATTCCAGGTCGCCCGTGTCATTCTGGACAAGGGTGCCGCAGATTTGATCATAGAACCAAACAACGAGACTTCGAGCCATGGCTTTACTCTTCTTCGGGGAGCGTGAGGGTCATCCCAATTCCCAAAGTTCGCAGCACTGTCAGCATCTTGCCAAACTGGCAGGTTGGCTTGCCTTTTTCGAGCTCAATGATGAAGCGCAAGCCAACGCCCGAAGTCAAGGCAAGATCGCGCTGAGTGACTCGAAGCATTCTTCGAGCACGGCGAATATCGCTGCCCAGCTTCTCAGGGGTGTACTGCATAATAATCCCGCTCGGGAACAATCATACCCCGCACCTCTTCTATTGCCCCCTGATGTTACCGATCGGGAATATGGTCGGGAATATTGCTTGCAGCGCAGCCTTAAAACACCGATCGGGAATGTTGTTGATTTTATTACTAATCGCAAGAAATTCCCTTCCCAATCCAGCCAAAATCAAATCCATGGCGAAGAAGCTGGGCATTGGCGTCCTCGGGCTGCATGAAGGGCGGACGGTTTTGGTGGGGTTGGGGCACACGGTGCCGGACAGCGTCTCGCGGAGCCGCCCGCTGCAGCCAGGCGACAAGGGACGCTCCGATCATGCCATGGCCGTGGCTGGCTGCGATCTGCGGCAGGAGAAGATCGACGCGGCAAAAGCGGACTGCCCGGACCTCTTCTACACGGCCGATTACGCCGAGATGCTGCGCCGTCCGGAGGTGGACATCGTCGCGATCTACACGCCCGACGCCCACCACGCCGACCACATCATTCAGGCGTTCGAGGCGGGCAAGCACGTCATCTGCACGAAGCCCGTGGTGAACTCGTTTGAGGGAGCCAAGGCGATCTTGGAAGCGGGACGACGGACCGGACGCAAGCTGCTTGTCGGGCAGAGCACCCGATTCTTCGAACCCTTCCGCCGACAGCGCGCAGCTTATGAGAAGGGTGAGATCGGCGACGTCGAGTTCGTGGACACTCAATACTGCCACCGAATGGATTGGTTCTACGACAAGAGTCCGTGGGCGAAGGATACGACCGACTGGGTGTTTCTCGGCATGAGCCACCCCATCGACCTGATCCGTTGGTACATGGGACGAGTCGAGACTGTTCAGGCCATCGCCAGCCACTCCAAACTCGCCCGCGACTACGGCGTCGTCTCCCCGGACATCTACTCCGCACAATTCCGCACCGCAGACGGCAGAACTGGACGTGCTTACGGTCATTACGGACTCCGCGAACTCCCGAGCGCAAGAAATGCAATAGAATGTCTGCTCTACGGCTCAGCGGGCACGAGTCTTGCCCGCTACCACGACATGCAGTATCTGCACACCGGTCCGGAAGGCGAGGAGATCAAAGAAGACTTCCTCTATGAGAAGCGGGGATACTATTTCAACAATGAGGTGCATGGCATGCACTATGGAGAGTTCTCCAACTACGCGGATTTCTTTGCGCGGTCAATCCTGGAAGGATTCGACGCATCTCCGGGCTTGGAGGAAGCCGTGGAAACACTCTGCCTGATGGAAGCGGTCCGTCTCTCCGCCGCCGAAAACCGCATTGTTCGCATGGACGAACTGCTGGGGCAGGTTGGACTCTAGGGATGCTGTCTCGTCCGATCCTCTTCGATCTTGACGGCACTCTCACCGACCCCAAACCTGGAATCACACGCAGCATCATCTACGCTCTTGAGCGGATGGGCCATGAATCGCTGTCTGAGGATGAACTGACTTGGTGCATCGGGCCGCCCATCCAGGAGTCATTCGCAAAGATTCTTGATACGGAAGACCCCGCAGCGCTCTCAAAGGCTGTTGGGCTCTACCGCGAGCGATTCACCGAGACAGGCTTGTTCGAGAACGAGGTCTATCCACATATCCGTTCGGTTCTGGCGACTCTCCGCGACTTGGGGCACATCCTCTATGTTGCCACCTCAAAACCAGCTCCATTTGCCGAACGGATTGTCCGGCACTTTGAAATCCACCGCTTCTTCGCGCATGTTTATGGGAGTGAGCTGGATGGAACGAGATCGAACAAGGCCGAACTCGTGGCGCACATCCTGCATCAGGAAGGCCTGCGAAGCGGCGTCATGATCGGAGATCGCAGACAGGACATCGACGCCGCCCAAAAGAATCAACTTGCTTCGATTGGGGTTCTCTATGGCTATGGGTCACAGCAGGAGCTGACCGATGCCGGGGCAGACGAACTGGCGGCCGATCCGGCCGATATACTTCTCGCGCTCGCGCGCCTGCCGAGCCAATAAGCCGTCAGTGGGCGGCTTCTGCGGCGGCCAATTCTTCCGGCAGCGGCAGCTTGTCGATCACTTCCCGGGCATTGATGGGGTTTTCGACGTATTCGTCTGACTTCACCATGCCGTCACGGAAGCGGATGATGCGCTTGCAGTGGAGGGCGATGTCTTCTTCGTGGGTGACGATGATGATCGTCTTCCCCTGGGAGTTTAGTTCCTGGAACAACGCCATGATCTCCTCGGATGTGCGGGTGTCCAGGTTGCCGGTTGGTTCGTCGCCCAGGATCATCACGGGATCGTTGACGATCGCCCGGGCGATGGCGACGCGCTGCTGTTGACCGCCGGAGAGTTCGTTGGGCTTGTGGTGAAGCCGCTGCCCCAGCCCGACTCGCTCCAGCGCCTTGACTGCAAGCTCGTGCCGGTTTTTTCGCCCTGCATACATGAGCGGCAGCTCGACATTCTTGATCGCGGTGGTGCGGGGGAGCAGGTTGTAGGATTGAAAGACGAAGCCGATGTACTTGTTGCGGATTTCGGCGAGCGCATTGTCGCCCATGCGCGAAACCTCGTTGCCGTCCAGGTAAAGCTGCCCGCCCGACGGGCGGTCAAGGCAGCCGATCATGTTCATGAACGTGGATTTGCCTGATCCAGACGGGCCCATGATCGCGACGAATTCTCCTTCGTGGATTTCCAGATTGACCCCGCGAAGCGCGTGGACGACCATGTCGCCCATGACGTACTTTTTCGCGAGCGCGTTGACTTGGATGACAGTTTTCATTCGTATTTGAGCGCCTCAATAGGCTGGAGACTGCTGGCCCGCATGGCGGGATAGATGCCGAAGAAGAGGCCGACCGAAGCGGCGAAACCGAAGGCGAGGACGATCGCGGTGGCGGAGATCACGGGCGGGACTTCAAACAATCCGGCCACAAAGCTCGTCGCACCGATGCCAAGGATGATTCCAAACATCCCGCCCATCACGCACATCACAACGCTTTCGAGCAGGAACTGGGAGAGGATGCTGCCGCGCTGTGCGCCGATGGCCTTGCGCAGGCCGATCTCGCGGGTGCGTTCGGTGACGCTGACCAGCATGATGTTCATGATGCCGATGCCGCCGACAAGCAGCGAAACCGAGGCGATTCCCGCCAATAGGAAGCTCAAAAGCCGCGACTGCTCCTGAATCTGTTCCAGGGTTTCGGCTTGGTTGAAAACTCGGAAAAGCTCCTCACCCGTCGCGCTGCGGCGTGTCTGGGAGAGCACATTTTCAACGTCCGCCTGCACGATGGGGAGCAGTTCGCTCGAACTCGCCTGCATCGTGATCATGTTGTAGCGGTCCTTGCTGCCCATCAATCGAGCCTGAGCGGTCTTGAGGGGGATGTAGACGACTTCATCCGGATTCTGCCAGCCGGTGCCGCCCTTGTAATCCACCACGCCGACCACGGTGAAATTCTTGTTGTTGATCTTGACGGTTGCGCCGATGGCGTCGTCAGTGTTGAAAAGCTCCTCGTAGACCGCGTAGCCCAACACGCAGACGGAGTTGATCAACTCCTCGTCTTCATCGGTGTAGAAGCTCCCTTGAGCCATTTTGCGGGCATTTTCGATGTATTGAATCGAAGGCTCCGCACCGGTGATGTTGGCGCGCATGTTGTTGGAGCCGAACTTGACCGTCGAGCCGCCCATCCACCTGCCGGAGACGACTCCGGTGATGTTCTTGATGAGCGGGACGTTGTCTTTCAGCTTCTGGACATCTTCGGGCCGCAGCGTGGATTGGTTGTCGTTTGAGCTTCGTCCACGCTGCCAGTTCGGCATGATCGTGATGCGGTTGGAGCCCATGATTTCGAGCTGTTCGAGGGACTTTTTCTTCGTGCCTTCGCCGATGCCGATCATCGCGATGACCGAGCCGACTCCGATCACGACGCCCAGCATGGTGAGCGCGGATCGAAGCTTGTTCGCCATGATCGCGCGGATCGCGCTGCTGAAGCTGTCCCAACCGCCCATAAGCTAGTTCCCTGCGCGCGAGCGGCTCGGTCCGCCGGACCGCTGCGCTCCCAATCCTCCGCCCTGCTCGGCCTGGATCATTCGGTTCTGACGATCACGCATTGCCCCGAGGTCAATTTCGGCCACCACGATTTCTTCGCCCGCCTTCAAGCCATCCAAGACTTCCACGCCATCATTGCCGGACTCGCCAAGCTTCACGGTGCGCTTGACCGGGCTTTTCTCGTCCGCACCTTTGACTAAAACATAGTCAGTGTCGCCTTCCTTTTTCACTGCCTGAGAGGGGATGACGAGGATGTCCTTCTTTTCAAATTGAAGGAATTCGCAGGTCGCGTTCATGCCCGGTCGGAGCGGCTGCTGCTTGAGCTTGGCCGCGTCCACCGCATCAATCTTCACTCGGACCTTGATGGATGTGACGGCGCCTTCGGAATCTGCGGCGGGGAAAATGCGCTCAACCTCGCCCGTGAACTGCTCGCCGGGATAGGCCTCCACGATGATCAGAACACGCTGTTTTGTCTTGAGCTGGGAGATGTCAGCCTCGTCCACAGAGCACTCGACGAACATGGTCGAAATGTCGCTGATCTGAACGATGCTGGTTCCCTCCGAGAACGTGCTGGTTCCCGGGGGGATGATCGTGCCTTCTTCAAGGTACTTCGTCGTCACAACCCCGGCCCGTGGGGCAAGGACTTTGGTTTCGACAAGCTGGGTCTGGGCATTGTCCATGGCCACGCGGCTGCGCACCGCCTGGGCATCCGCGCTCAGGATGTCAATCTGGCTGGACCGGACTTGCAGATGGTTGTCCTTGGCCTGTTTGAGGGCGATTTCGGCCTGCTCAACGGCCCGCTTGGCCTCATCGACGGCCCGCTTGGACTGCACATCCTGGATTGAGTTTGCTTTGGCCTGGTTCAGCGAAGCTTCGGCCTGCTGGACGCGGAACTCCGCCGATTTGATCTCGGCGTCAAGGTCGTCGTCCAGCGTGTCCTTCGTCACCTGGGCGACTTCGTAGGCTGCTTTTGCTGACTCAAAAGTGGTCTGCGCCTGTTCAACCGCCGTCTTGGCGACGTAGCCAAGCTCAAAAAGCTCCTTCTGGCGGTTCAAATTGGTCTGCGCCGTCTGCATGTCCACCCGCGCTTTGTTCAAGCCGGTTTCGGCCTGTCTGCGCCGGGTCGGGATGGTGACATTTTTGAGCTGAATCAGGCTCTGCCGCAGAGTGGCCAGATTCGCCTCGGCATTGCGGATCGCGGACGTGGTGAGTTGGGGCTGAGTTTTGGCGTCGTCCTGAGCTTTGGTGAGGCGGATGCGGGCCAGATTCAGTGCGACTTCCGCTTCGCGGACATTGTTGGCGGCATTGAGTTCGGCAAGCCGGGCGTTGTTCTTGGCCTGATCGACACGGGATTGAGCCTGGCTGACATCGGCTTCGGCCTGCTCGAAATTCGCCTGCACGTCACGCGGGTCAATCTCTGCGACAAGCTCGCCTGCGGAGACCACGGAGCCCTCGTTGACAAGGAGCTTGACGACCTTGCCGCCTGCCTTCGATTTGACATCAACCTGCGTGAGGGGAACAAGGCGGCCGGTGGAGGAAGTCGAAAGCAGAAGATCACGCTGCTCGACCGGAGCGTAGCGATACTCGATTTCTGAGCCGCCCTGCGTCCCCCGAAACATGAACCAGGCTCCGCCGCCCACGACGACGAGAGCCCCCAAGACTCCAAACGCTTTTTTATTCATTCTCTTCGCTGACTTCTCCCGGCATCGGTCGCCCCATGGCAAGCCGCAGCTTCACATCCGAAATGTAGGAATCGTAGACAGCGTTCACATAATTTGATTCGGCCGTGGCGAGAGTGACCTGAGCCGTCAAAACTTCAATCAAGTTGGATGCGCCCTTCTCAAAGCTCTCCTGGGCGAATCGGTAGTTCTCTCTCGCCGCTTCGAGAGCGGAGCGGGCCGCCTCAAGCCGCAGAAGGTTCTGGGAATACTCCTTGTACGCCGATTCAATCTCTGCTGTGGCTTCCCGCTCGGTTTGAATCAGATTCGAGACCTGCGCCTCCAGAGTCAACTGCTCGACCCGAATGTTCTCCTTGCTGCGCTTGCCATCAAAAAGCGGATAGGTGGCTTGGGCGATCAAAGATGTGCGGTTGAATGGGTCGTTGGTGAAGCTGTGGCGGTACCTCGCCTCGACCGACCACTGAAGACCGGCGTCGATCTTGGCGGAGTTGATCGAGAGCTTCTGAGCTTCAACCTGCTTCCGCGTCGCCTCAAGGTCAGCTCGATTGCTGAGCCCATCCTCAATCGCTCGTTCAAGACTGAACTCCAGAGGCTGCTGCTCGCTTTCGGGCGGAGCCTGAACCTGGGGCGAACTGGTGTAGCTGAGCCCGAGAATTGCCTTCAAATTAGCCTGGGCGATCTGGACGCCATTCTGCGCCTGAAGGAAGCTCACCTTCGCATTCAACAGATCGGCCTCCGCCTGCTTGAGGTCCTTGCGCGGAAGGTCGCCAATATCCGGGCGGCTGCGGAACTCTGTCATGTCGTAGACTTTCTGAGCCCGGGAGAGAGCCTGCTCCTGAACCTTCAGCAGTTCCTGGGTTCGGATGGCTTCATAAAAGGATTGGTGGACGGCGAAAAGCGTTGACCGGAGAGTTTGAAGGGCGTTCAGCTCCGCCGAGTCACGGCTGTAGAGGGCGCGGCGATAATTGATGTTGCGGTCGCCGCTTTCGAGAAGGATCCAGCTCGCTTCGACAAAAGCTCCCCTCGCGGTGTCGCGTTCATTGCCGCGAAAGAATCCCGTGAAGGTTTGAGTGGAGGAGTCTTCCTGCGAAACCCCGCCGGAGACGGTGGGCAGAAACGCCGCATAGGTGGCGCGGGCCGCCGCCTTCGCGGACTCATAGTTCAGATAGGCGGACCTGACTGTGCCGTTATTCAGCCGTGCGAGGCCCAGAGCCTCTTCGATGGTCAGTTGCTGGCTGCTGGCTGGTGTCTGCGCCCAGGCGCCGACCGCGCCGCTCGTGAGGATCGCAAGAAGGATGGCTCGGCTCGTCCGTGGGTGAATCATGAAATGCCCTCAACCGACCATGTTGTCGGAAGACACAAGCATATACCGTTCACGCACATAAACCGTTCAGTAGAAAGGGCACGTTGGGCCCAAGGGCGACACTATTTTTGAAAGGTAAAACGCACGTTATGCCCTCGACGCCAAGCTTGACCTATGCGCGCATCCAGGAGATTCTCGGCTCGGAAGCCGAATTCCTGCTCAACCACAAGTGCGCGACGATCGACAGGAGACGGCTTCAGTTGCCAGGGCCGGATTTCACAGACCGCGTGTTCATTCCGACCGACCGCAATTGCCAGGTCCTGCGGAGCATGGAGATGCTTTTCGGGCACGGGCGGCTGGCTGACACTGGATTTCTGAGCATTCTGCCTGTGGATCAGGGCATCGAGCACAGCGCGGGTGCGAGTTTTGCAAAGAATGCCGACTACTTCGACCCTGAGAACATCGTCAGGCTCGCCATCGAAGGGGGATGCAACGCCGTCGCTTCAACCCTCGGCGGCCTCGGAATGTGCAGCCGCAAGTACGCGCACAAGATTCCCTTCATCGTCAAAGTCAACCACAACGAGCTTCTGACCTACCCGAACAAGGCCGACCAGATCATGTTCGCCCAAGTCGAGCAGGCGTGGAACATGGGCGCGGTCGCCATCGGCGCGACGATCTACTTCGGCAGCGACGAATCAGGACGTCAGATTCAAGAAGTGAGCCATGCGTTCCAGGCCGCGCACGAGCTTGGCATGGCGACGATCCTCTGGTGCTACCTCCGCAACAATGACTTCAAGAAAGACAAGGACTACCACGTCTCCGCCGACCTGACCGGACAGGCCAACCACCTCGGCGTCACCATCGAGGCCGACATCATCAAGCAGAAGATGCCGGAGAACAACGGCGGCTACAAGGCGCTCAACACCGGCGGCTCCAGCTACGGCAAGCTCGACGAGCGCATCTATACCGAGCTGACGAGCGATCACCCGATCGACCTGACCCGCTATCAGGTGGCCAACTGCTACATGGGCCGCGCCGGCCTCATCAACTCCGGCGGAGCTTCGGGCGCGAACGACCTGGCCGATGCCGTGAAGACGGCGGTCATCAACAAGCGCGCCGGCGGCATGGGGCTCATCAGCGGGCGCAAGGCGTTCCAGCGTCCGATGAACGAGGGCGTGAAGCTGCTCAACCTCATCCAGGACGTGTACCTGTGCGACGAGGTCACCATCGCCTGACGCAAGG
>JAEYWW010000296.1 GCA_023428805.1 Armatimonadota bacterium
CTGATGAGCGACGGGCGGCTTCTGATGGGAATCGGCTTCAGCCAGCTTCGCCGCCCCGGCGAGCCGATCATGACGGCAGTCGAAGACGGAGATGGGTTCATCCTCAACGGCGAAGTCCCCTGGATTACTGGCGCTGGACTGTTCTCAGAGTTCCTGATCGGGGCGCAACTGCCGGATGGGCAGGCTGTTTTCGGACGAGTGCCCCTGCAATCGCAGACTCGAGGACAGGGGGAAATCCAGGTGAGCCAACCGATGCGGTTGATGGCCATGGAGAGCGCGCAGACGGTGTCGGCGCGGCTCACCAACTGGCGGATGACCGCCGAAGAAACCGCCTTCATCAAGCCCTCCGGCTGGATTCAGAACAACGACATGATCAATGTCACCCTCCAGGGCTTCTTTGCCCTGGGGTGCGCCCGCGCGGGATTGGATGTGGTCGAGGCAGCGTCGGCCCGGCGCAAGGCTTCCGCGCTGCCGAGATACCTGGACCTGCTTCTCAAGGAGCTTGAGGAATGCCGCGTTCAGATGATGGAGTCCTCGGCTCCGCTGGAAGAGCGGCTCAAAGTTCGCGCGTGGGGGATCGACCTCGCTGTGCGATGCGCCCACGCTGGAGTGGCCGCGACCGGAGGCTACGCCAACTCGCTGGAAAGCCGTGCCCAGCGCGTTTATCGCGAGGCGCTGGTCTACACGGTCTCCGCGCAGACCAGCGCGATTATGGAGGCGACGATGGATCGCCTCATTGCCAGGCGAGGATTAATCTGACCAATCCACGCCGCGATCTCTCAACCACTGCGAATAGCCAGCCTCCCCCAATTTGTCTGCGGCGAGGTCTAGGGTCATGACCACAACCTCTGCTTCAGGAGCATCAATCTCGATGCCATTCATGCCAAGAAAAACATAGGCCGCCATGAAGCCGGTTCTCTTATTGCCGTCAGCAAACGGGTGATTCATCGTAATCCCGAAGGCATAAGCCCCCGCCAGATCAAACATATCCGGCTCCTCGTAATGCCATTTGTTGATCGGACGGGCAAGAGCGGATTCCAGACCAACATCATCTCGTATTCCCGCCAAGCCGCCATGTTCGGCGAGCTGCATCCCGTGGAGGGCGACAACCTTGTGGCGATCCAGCCACTTGGGCTCGATCCTGCTCATTTGGACAACTCCCTCAAAGCGTTGCGATATTTACGCATGCCCTTCTCCGCAACTTTCAAGAAATCACCAAACGCGGGATCGCTTGCGGTGACAAGGTATCCGTCAGGTGTTTTGACAAAGTAGACCGTTTGACCTTCTTCCACCCCCATTTCCTGCATCAACTCCTTCGGCAACCTCACCCCAGTGGAGTTTCCGATCTTAGTCAGCTTCAAAGCAAACATTCATTCACCTCTGTAATTACATTCGTAATTACGTCCATTGTACATCATCGTTCACCCCATGCCCGGTAACATCAAACCATGGCTGCGCCCGAGGCGGCCCGGAAGGCCGATTCATGGGGCTGGCTGGGCGTGCCGGGAAGGATCTTGGAACAGGTGCTCGTCTTCGTGGGCGAGTGCTCGATCCTGTTGTGGGAGAGCGTCAAGAGACTTTTCGCCCCGCCCTATGAAGCCGCCGAAACCTTCAACCAGATGGCCTTCATCGGTGTCGCCAGCGTGCCCATTGTCGCGCTGACCACCTTCAGCTCCGGGGCCGTCATCGCCCTCTATTCCGCCGACATCCTGGTTCAATACGGCGCAACGATGCTGGCGGGAGGCGCGGTCGCGCTGGCGGTCACGCGCGAGATCGCCCCGGTGCTGGCAGGCATCATGGTCGCGGCGCGGGCGGGGTCTGCGATGGCGGCTCAAATCGGCACAATGGCCGTCACCGAACAGGTCGATGCCCTCCGGTCGCTCAATGTGCACCCGGTCAAGTACCTGGTCATCCCCAGATTGATCGCCTGCGCGACGATGCTCCCCGTGCTCGGCCTGGTTGGCATCTATGCGGGGGTGACGGGCGGATATCTCGTCTCGATCTACGGAAGCCGAGTTCCCCACGGCGCGTTCATGCAGTCGGTCCAGCAGTTCAGCCAGATCAGCGACATCGGCTATGCGCTGGTCAAGACCATCGTATTTGGGATCATCGTCGCGATCGTGGCCTGCCAGCAGGGCCTGCGCACGCGGGACGGCGCGGTCGGGGTCGGACGCGCCACCACGCAGACCGTGGTCATCACGATGGTCTTGATCTACGTCGCCAACTTCGTCCTGACCTGGCTGATGTTCAAGTGATCATTGCCCTGGGCGTTCCCAAACCAGCTCCGGCAGAACCTCATCATCGCTGATCGGCCGCGCTTTGCTGTCTGCGGGCAGCCGCAATCCCGCCCACCAGAGACGATCCGCATCCTGCGTGCGCTCGAACTGATTGAGGCAGATTGCGAGTGAAGGCTCCAGCTTGCCCTTCCACTTCGCGGAGCCGTTCCAATAGACTTCCATCGGCTCATTCCAGTCCACCATGTCCTTTGAGAGCCAGATCACCAATTCACCAACGTGCCTGGTCTCAATGTCAATGCGGTTTCCTGATCTCTTCGCCTTGACATTCGCCAAAAGGGGAAGAAGCATCCGCGAAAAGGCCTGCTCCTTCGTTTCCCCCGTCTTTTGATTGATGAAGCGCGGACCGAGCCCCCAGTGCTCTCCCTCCCACTTCAACGGCTCCACCCATGCGACGCGGCCTTGGTTGATGTAGCGGAACGACTGGTCGATTTCCGTCGGAAGCGGGCCGCGCACCATCTCGAAGAATGGCTTGCATTCCGTCGGGAAAAGATAAGTATGCCCCGCCCCCTTGACCTCCTTCGCGACATGGGGCAGGCCGAGCTGCTGGCATTTGCCCGCTATTGTGGGATTGAGCTTGTCGATGGTGCCTGTGATGGTTTGGATGTCGATTCCGAAAACCTGAAGCGTATCTTGGTCTCCCCATGTGTAGAGAACAGGCGTGTGCTTTGTGCCTTTAAGCAGCGTGTCCCACAAGCCGGGAATCTCGGGCGCGGCGTCGAAGGTGGCTCCGCTGGAGTGCCCGGCCGCGAACTCATCGCCAAAATAGGCGGCATTTGACCAGACCGCATACGCGCCCTGCGAAAATCCGGAAAGATAGAGCCGATTGGAATTGATCGAAAACGTCTGCTTCAGGAAGCGCAGCATCGTTCTGGTTTCCGGCTTCCAGCTTCGTTTGGAGTCGATATTGTAGGGCCCCGCGTCGTCCAATCCGGCGAGAATGAAGTCTTTGACAGAATCTCTCAGACCATGCCGCACCATCCCAATCGTGCCTTGTGCGCCGCCGCCCGATGGGTGATAGCAGAGGATGAGGGGCGTGGGTTTGGTCCGATCATAGGAGCCCGGGATGTCCACGACGAGCCTCTTTTTCTCGCCCGGAATAACTTCGATTTCAAAGAAGTGCGTGCCGGGCTTGAATGCCTCCTTCTGCAGAGCTGCAAGCAGGCTTCCTGCTTCAGATTCTTTGAATTCTTCGGACTCCTGAAATTCTTTGGCGAGTTGCGCACGCCTCTCTGGAGACTTTTCGGCAAGGATTTTGGAGATGGCGTTTTCAGGCATAGGCTGGGCGGGAACGTCAACTGCCACAGGCTCATTCTCAACAGGAGCCACTGTTTCTGATCGGCAGCCAAGACTCATGACGGCGAGAGCGCCACAAAGCAATTTCACACCGGGAATACGCAGCAAACTGCCGGAATTGCGTCCTAAAACTCCTGGCACAATCACCATTCCCTGCCTGCAGATGGAATGCGGCACGCAGTTTGCCGCGTCTACAGGAACAGATGACTCTCTTTCTCGCCGCCGTGCTTCTGACCGGGCAAGACCTGGCGCAGTTCGACGTCCGCAAATACTATTCCTCGCCCGATTGCCCGCAATCCGAGGACACCCGGGCCATCCAGCGGGCGGCAGACGAGGCGATCAAAGCCGGAGGAGGCCAACTGCTTCTGCCTTGGCTGGGTCGGAGCTACGTTCTGACCGACCAGATCACGATTGACGGACAGCGGGTGGGCGGAGACACACGGCTCAGAATGCTGGGTGAAGGTCCGCATACGGCCATCATCTACCGCGGCCCCGAAAACAAGGCGGCATTCAAGATCGTGCGCCCGGTGATGAGTCGGTTCGAGCAGCTTCGGGTCTATGTGGAGACCAGCCGCACCATCGCCTTCGACATCAACGGCGACGGCAAGCCCTCCACGTATGACGTGGTTTTCGACCAGTGCAAAGTCACGTTTCCGAAGGGTGTCCGCAACTGCGTCGGGTTCGCCATCGGCACCGCGAGTGCGGACACCAACCAGATCTCTCTCCGAAACTGCAATGTCGGCAGCGAGGAGATTCACAGCATCCCCAATCTGCAATCCTCGCAAGCCATCGCCAAAATCGGAGAGATCGGCCATGTGGGATTCTCGATTTTGGGAGTCAACACGCTGGCGAACTCGCTGAGGGACTGCATGGCGGTCGGATGCAGAGTGGGCGTCACCTTCGACAAAGGCTCCAGCCCGCTCACCGACACCAACCGAAATATGAATTCGTCTGGCACAACAACCATTGACAGCTTCATCGCAGGCTATTGCGGGTTGGTTTTCCAACTTCCGGGAGCAACGCACACTTACATTCGCTCGGGCCGCGCCGAGCATTGCGGAGCGCTCCTGATGGTTGGGCCAAGAGTGACTGCTCCTTCAGGCGGAACGGAGGAGGGAGTCGTGACTCTCGACACCTACGCATTTGATGACCCAGAGCCAGAGATGAACCAGAGCGCGGGGCTGAACTTTGTCTCCAACGGCACGCTGATCGGACTGCACT
>JAEYWW010000343.1 GCA_023428805.1 Armatimonadota bacterium
CCGCCCCGAATTCCGAAGCCCTCCCTCCCTCGCCATCTCCCAGCACGGTTACAGTCGGCTCGCCTGTCGCCACCATGGCGGTTCCGGGCGGAAGTTCGCGCGCGGCGTGGGCGAAGGCGCGACCCGCCTCGCGGGACTCGGTGTGAATCCAGGGCAGTTGGATGACGACAAAACCGGCATCGCTCAAAAATTTTGTCGCCGCTTGGAGGGCAGTCTGATCATTCCCAATCAAAGCATGTGGAATCGGGGCCGCCTTGTCGAAGAACGGCCCCGAACCCACTACGGAAAGCGGGGAAGAGTGGACGTCCGAAAGGATGAACACCTGCTTCAATCGCCCATTGAGAACACGGGCGAGACCGCCGCGCTTCAGCAGGCTTGCTTCGGCCCTGATGGCATTGAGCTGGGTGATATCCGCCCCTTCGCGCATCAGAGCTTTGGTCTCCTGGCGAAGCATTTTGAGAGTCCAGCCGGGCCGCAGATGCTCCATCATCGCCGAAGCTCCGCCCGACAGAAGCCCGATCACATGGACATCGGTCGGCAGTGTGCCCGCGAACTCGAAGACCTCACGCCCTGCGGTGAGTGAATGTTGATCGGGCATGGGATGCCCGCCCGAAATGAAGCGCACCAGGCGGCTGCGGTGGTCACGGGGACGCGGGCAAACAATCAGGCCGCCCTGGACCCGCGATCTCCACTTGCCTTCGACTGCTTCGGCCATCCATCCCGCCGCCTTGCCTGCTCCGAGCAGGACGACGGGCGAGTTGGGAGGATCACCCAGATGGGGGAGGATCAGTCGGTCTGCACGGGTCTCTTCCAGCACATGCTCCCAGGTTGCGACCAGAAGCTCCCGGCTCATTCCTCCCCGCACATCTCATGGATGCGGTTCCATACGGCGGGCGACCTTTCTGCAGGGATGATTCGCAGGATTTCGCGGGTCTGGTTCTTGTACCGTTCAATTTTTTCCTTGGAGCGCGTCAGCTCCGCTTCCCGCAGGTTGGAGTATCGGTCACAGAGCTTGATGATCTGCGCTTCGGGGCTCATCTTCCTGATTTCGTCGAACAGCATTTGGGAGCGGAGTTGGTAGATTTCGTCCTTGGACAAGCCTGCCGTCTGCTCTTCTCCTGGTTCTGTGCGGGTCAATTCTTTCACAAGATCGGCGACCCGGTCGCCCATCCTCGCGCGGATGTCTCCCTCTTTGAGGTCGGTTTCTTCCAGGACATCATGCAGAGCGGCCGCGCAGAGCATGTCCTCATCACGGATTCCCGCAACCCAGCGGAGCGTTGAGAGGACTTCAAGCGGGTGAACGACGTATGGGAGAGCGTCATCCCCGTCCCGCACCTGCCCATAGTGCGCTCGTGTCGCCCAGGCGACAGCATCTTGCAGTCGGCTCATCATCGCCTCTAGCATACGTCGCCGGGTGGTGTGAAGCGCACGATTTTTTACCGGAACTCACTTTCGGGTCCGGCAAGGATGCGGCGGGCACCCAGGGGTATATTTCTTCTCCTATGCGCCTTGGCCGGAACACGGGCGAGGGGGGAGCGGGAAGCTTCGTCCAATGCCAGAAGTGCCGAAAAACCCTCTTTCTGGCTGAATTCGAGGCGAATATGAAGGTCTGCACCTACTGCGGACACCACCACCGACTCACCTGGCGCGAGCGCATCGCCATCACCTTTGACGAGGGCTCTTTTCAGGAGCTGGACACCGAACTCCTGAGCGGCGACCCGCTGAGTTTCCCCGACTACAAGCCGAAGTTCGATCAGGCGGTCGCCAAGAATGCGATGGCCGACAGCGTGGTGAGCGGCGAGGCGATGATCGAGGAGATGCCGGTTGTAACGGCGGTCGCCGACTTCCATTTCATGGGCGGCTCGATGGGGAGCGTCGCGGGTGAGAAGATCACGCGGACTCTGGAGCGGGGCGCGGACACCGGACGCCCGGCTTTGATCTTCTGCGCATCCGGCGGCGCGAGGATGCAGGAGGGGCTCTTGAGCCTCATGCAGATGGCGAAGACCACGGCTGCGGTCGAGCGATGCCGCGAGGCGGGCGTCCCCTATATTGCCATCTTCACCGACCCAACGATGGCGGGGGTTCTTGCGAGCTACGCCAGCGTCGCCGACGTGATCATCGCCGAGCCCAAAGCGCTCATCGGCTTCGCCGGAGCCCGCGTCAGCAAGCAGGCGCAGGTCGTCAAGGCACCGGATGACTTCCAGACCGCAGAATTTGTTCTCCGGGCAGGGATGCTGGACAAGATTGTTGAGCGGCGTGACTTGAGGCCGACCCTGGCGACGCTGGTCAGGTTGTTTGGCGGACATTTGAAGGGCAAGGAGACCGGAAATGGCTAAGAGCTGGAAGGAGTGGGAGAAGCCGCTGTTGGAGCTGGAGGAGATGATCTCCAAGCTCAAGACGCTGGCGGCGCGTGAGGAGGATGCCGAGAAGGCGCAGGGTCTCCAGGCCAAGATTGAGGAGATTGAGCGTCGCCGCGACAGCTATATCCAGGTCCGCTACGGTCGTCTCGGCCCCTGGGAGAAGGTGCTTGTCGCGCGCGCCGAACCCCGCCCCTACACCCTCGACTATATCAACACCATTTTTGGCCAATTCACCGAGCTCGACGGCGACCGTCGATACGGCGCGGACGCGGCCATCGTCGCCGGCCCGGCCAGTTTCGACGGACGTCCGGTGATGCTGGTCGGCCATCAGAAGGGCCGCAACATCCAGGAACGCGCGCATCGCAACTTCGCGATGGCGAAGCCGGAGGGCTACCGCAAGGCGATCCGCATGTTCGAGATGGCCGAGCGGTTCCGAATGCCCGTGGTCACCTTCGTGGACACCCCTGCCGCCGACCCGGGTGTCGAGAGCGAGTCGCGCGGAATCAGCGAGGCCATCGCCGCCTCCATGCTGAAGATGTTCGAGCTGACCGTGCCCATCGTGAGCGTCATCATCGGCGAGGGCGGGTCTGGCGGAGCCATAGGCATCGCCGCCGCGAACAAAGTTCTGATGCTGGAGCACTCCGTCTACAGCGTCATCCCGCCCGAAGGCTGCGCCGCGATCCTCTGGCGGGCGCCGGAAAAGGGAGCCCAGGCCGCCGCCGCGCTCCAACTGACCGCGCAGTCGGCCAAGGAGTTCGATCTGATCGACGAAATCCTGCCCGAACCCTTCGGCGGAGCCCACCGCGACCCGGCAGAAGCCGCTGAAACGGTGAAGGACGCCATCGCGAAGAACCTGGCAATGCTGGACAAATTGAGTCCGGCAGAAGTCAAGAAGCAGCGCTACGACCGCTTCCGTCCGCTCGGGCATTGGCAGTCAGCTTGATTTCTTGGGAAGGATTTGATCGGGTTTGGCGTGCCGCCAAGCGAAGATTGCGAACGCGGGCAGCCAAACCAGGTCATTGAAGACGTTGATCCATCCGAACTGCCAAGGAATGTCGCCCCTCACCGCGCCGAACAGGAATCCCACCGGGCCAAGCAGCTTGCCGAGGAGCCCGATCCACACGAAAGCGGCGTACCGTTCGGGGTCGATGGCGATCATGGCGTATCCCAGCGCATAGACCATCACCATCATTCCGATGCACCGGAAGAGGGGCATATCGTGGAAGGCGGGCAGGCCGATCAGGGAAAGCATCGACTCCGGGTGCAGCCCCGCCCAAGCTCCCCAGACAAGGTTGTAAATCGCCGCCGCCCAAAACCACCTCCGCCAAACGATCACGATTCTGCTAATCGTACACGCATTTGACGAACAGCTTACTTTGAGTCTATTCAAACATTATATGAGTCTGCAGTCGTGCAAAGCGAGCCCCTTTACAAAATCGAAGTGAATGATCCATGGCATAGCCTGATCCGCCAGTTCTTCTAGGTTGCTTGGTTCAGAATCAAGGCATATTATTCTTTGAAGGCCCTGTGGCGAAGTCGGCATATTCACTCGAAAGGTGAGCCGGTCTTCAGGCAGGGTAAGAATTCGGCGAGGGGTGCAGGTGCCTCCTCGCTTTTACTTTGTGCGAAACTCACGCTGTGATTCCTGAACCTCGAGGGCCGGAGGGAATGCAGCCGGGGCGGATGCGGCGGAAGGTGGGGCTGGAGATGCCGCTCGGCGGCAGATTGATCGGCGAGAATCGCGGGCTCGTCTTTGGACCGCCGCTCTGGCACGACGCGTTGGTGCTGATCTGTTTGATCGGCGGGGTCGCGGCGGCCCTCATGAGCTTCGTTGGAATTCTTCCGGTTCCTTTCTGGCTGCCGATTGCGGTGGCGATGGCCGGGCTTTGGGCGTACCTCTCCGCGGAGCGGCTGACAATTGATCTGCGGGCTCGAACCTACACGAGAAGGGAGGGCGATGGACCGTTCAAGAGGGTCTCGAAAGGGAGCCTTGACGAACTGGATGCCCTCGTGCTGATGACCGAGCAGTATCCGGTTCCCGTGCTGACCGGGAGGCTCGTCATCTACCGGCTTGTCCTGTATTGGAAGAACCAGCGTCATCCGCTGCTGGTGGCGGCACGAGAGGAGTGCACACTTTCGCCGACCGCAGCTTTGAACTCAGGCGCTGGTCGGCTGCTTCACGATGGGGCGAGATTCGCACGGGCGATGAACCTGCCGTTTTACGACAACAGCCACTTCCATTCTGCCGCTCCTCTGCCGCCTGTTTGAACATTGCGGCGCAATTTTGTGTCGAAAAGGGGTAGGAATGGTCATGCGTCCATCATATTGGCCCCGGCTTGCCGTTCTGGGGGTTGCCGCGCTTTCCACTGCTGTCGTCTTCGCCCAGTTTGCGGGTGTCCGTCCTGTTCCGGTTGACTACGTCGCGGGCTGGGATGCGATGGATGAGGGCACGGCCCGGAAGTACTTGGAAGTCGTGGCTGGCGAGGAATTCGCCGGGCGGGGAACCGGACAGAAGGGGTATCTGAAGGCCGCCGACTGGGTCGCGGGCAAGTTCAAAGAGTACGGATTGAAGCCCGTGATGCCGGATGGCTCCTACTTCCAGATGGTGCCGTTCACCGAGTGGGCGAGCGACCCTTCGAG
>JAEYWW010000346.1 GCA_023428805.1 Armatimonadota bacterium
CTTCAACACAGCTTTGTCCAGCCTCGGAACATCGGCGTTCAACTCAGTTTCGTCGTCTGTTTCTGATGCGGCAGTCGCATCCGTGAGCGTCGATGCTTCGGCCCAGGCTGGCACCTACAACCTCGAAGTCTTCAAGCTCGCGCAAGCGCACAAAATTTCCTCCACATCACAGAGTTCATCGACTGAAGCCCTCGGATTCTCGGGCGAATTCATGGTGAATGGCAAGTCGGTCACAGTGGAATCGACTGACTCTCTGGCCGCCATTGCGGCGAAGGTCAACTCAGCCAACCCTGGAGTAACCGCGAGCATCATCAACGGTGGCTCCGGCAGCTCCTACTTGACTTTCACTTCCAAGCAAACTGGTCAGGCGGGGCAGATTCAGCTTGCCGAAGTTGCCGGGAATGCGCTTTCCAGCCTGGGGATGCTCGCGGGAGCGGCATCCGCACGTGAGGCGGTTGATGCAGACACAGTCCGCAGCTTTGGATTCTCCAGCAGCACGTCCACGCTTCAAACTTTGACCGGAAGCGTGAAGTCGGGGAGCTTCCAGATTGGTGCTGCGACGATCAATGTTGACTTTGCCACCCAGAGTCTGCAAGGCGTGGCCGACGCCATCAACGCGAGTGGTTCCGGCGCGACCGCGACGGTGGTCAGCGCAACTCAGAACGGGCAGACAGTCCAAAAGTTGGAGATTTCTGGCGGTGGCCTCCCGGCGTCATTTACGGATACGGATGGTGTTCTCCAATCTCTGGGGGTTCTTCAGAAAGGGTTTTCCAGCGAAATCCTTGCGGCCCAAGATGCCGAATACAAGCTGGACGGCTTCTCGCTGACGAGCGCAGCCAACACCGTCGCCAACGTCGTTCCCGGTGCCACGATCACGCTCCTCAAAGCGGATGCGACTGACGGCGCAAAATCCACAATCACGCTTTCACAGGACACAAAGGGCCTGAAGGACAAGCTCAAAGGCTTGGTCAACGCCTACAACGGGGTTCAGCAGTTCATTGATGACAATAGCAAGTTCGACACTGAAACCTATGCTTCTGGACCTCTGTTTGGCGACTCGCTCGCGTCGCAGGTGGAAGGCGACCTCGCGGGATTGATCTTCACATCCATCGGCTCTGGCGCCTTCAAAAACATGGCCGAGATTGGATTTTCCGTGACATCGGAAGGGAAGTTGGAGTTCAGCGAAGGAAGTTTTGACAGCGCCTACGCCAAAGACCCGACTGCGGTCAAATCAGTGCTGACCACGACCGGAACATCGACAGGAGTCGGACTTTCATTCGTGTCCTCCAGTTCCAAGACGATCTCCGGCACATACGATGTCAATATCACGCAGCCAGCCACCAAGAGCGCGGGCATCGCATCTGTCGCGCAAACCGACCCCAATGCGGGCGGCGAAGTGCTGACCTTCGGAGGGCAGATGTTCGGCAGCGGCACAGTCCAACTGACGGTCGATGCGGGGGCAAGCCTTGCCGATCTCATCGCAAAAATCAATGGAGATGATCGTCTGAAGAGCTTGATCAGCGCGTCGGATGACGGCGGGAAGCTCAAGCTTGAATCGAAGAAATTCGGCTCCGCCAGCGGATTTACAATCGCAAGCAACCAGGCTGCCGCATCGACCAATTCAGGCATCGGCTTGACGGATGCAACCACAGTAGTGACGGGTCTGGACATTGCGGGGACGATCAATGGCGAAGAGGCGACGGGCGCAGGTCAGTTCCTAGTCGGCAAACCCGGCAATGCCAAGACCGACGGGCTTCAGATCATGTACACCGGATCATCCGCCGGCGTGATTGGCTCGGTCACCGTCACGAACGGGCTGACCAGCCTGATGTCGGCGAAGCTGCAGGGATTCACCGATTCGGTGAACGGAATCTTCACAACGGCCGACAAGTCCCTGGCAGAGCAGATTCAAGACATGCAGAGCCGCATCGAGAACCTCGGAGAGGCCCTGTCCCGGCGGGAGGAGCAGCTCCGCCGGACTTTTGCGGCGATGGAAGGAGCGATGGGACGGATGCAGGCTCAGCAGACCCAGCTCGTCTCCATTCTCAATGGGATGAGCAGTCAGCGCTAAACTCGGCGCTTCTCAAACCGGTTGCGGATCAGGATGGCGATCATGTTCATTGTGAAGAGAACCGCCAGCAGAACGATGATTGCCGCGGCCGCATTCGCCTGAAATTCCTTCTCCGGTCGTGACGTCCAGTTGAAAATCTGGATCGGGAGCACCGTGAAGGGTGACCGGACGTTGCTTGGAGTCGCGGCGATGAACGAAACTGCTCCCACAACAACCAAGGGCGCAGTCTCACCAATGGCACGCGCAAGTGAGAGGATGACGCCCGTCATGATTCCAGGCAGCGCCATTGGCAGCACCTGTTTGCTGATCGTCTGCCACTTGGATGCTCCGAGCGCGAGGGAGCCCTGGCGAAGAGAACTCGGAACTGCCTTCAACGCCTCCTGAGTTGTGATGATGACGGTGGGAAGGATCAGCAAGGCCATCGTGCAGGAGCCAGCCAAGACGCTTCGTTCAAACCCGAAGAGCCGGACAAAAACGGTCAGTCCCAGCAGTCCGTAGACAATGGAAGGGACGCCGGCCAGGTTCGAGATGTTGATCTGGACGAAGTTGGTGAACCAGTTCTTCTTCCCGTACTCTTCCAGATAGACCGCCGCCGCAACTCCGCAAGGCACTGCAATCACAAAGGTGAGTCCGATCATCCAAAGGCTTCCCGCCAAGGCCGCCTTGATGCCTGCGCGATTCGCAAAACGGGAGCCGAATGACGTGAAGAAATCAGGGTTGAGCCGCGCCGCTCCGTCGCGCAGAATGCCGAAAAGAAGCAGGAAGAGCATCAGCATCGCCAGCAGAACGGCGGTGAGGCTCAGGATGCGGAAGAGAACTTCGCGGGATCGCCGCTTGCTTCGGATCGCCTGCACCTGGGCCGCGCTCAGGCTTCTCATTGATACACCTGCCGATACTTGCGCACGAGCTTGTTGGCCAGCAGGTTGACTCCAAACGTGATGATGAAGAGAAGCAGTCCGACGGCGAAAAGGGTTTGGTAGCTAGTGCTGCCCGCCGGCGTGTCGCCCTTGCTGATCTGTACGATAAAAGCGGTCATCGTCTGGATGCTCTCCAAGGGATTGGCGGTCATCTTGGGTGTGTTGCCCGCCGCGATGGTGACGGCCATTGTCTCGCCGATCGCGCGCGAGATGGCGAGAATGAAGGCGGACATGATTCCAGAGAGCGCCGCTGGGACAACCACCTTCGTCGTCACTTCAAATTTTGTCGACCCCATCCCATAGGCGCCCTCTCTCAGAGCCTTCGGTACGGAGGATAGGGCGTCTTCGCAGAGAGAACTGACCAGAGGCAGAACCATGATGCCAACCACAATGCAGCCCGAAAGCGCGTTGAAGATGTCGATGCGATCACCCAGCATGGACTTCAAGGCCGGAGTGACGAAGGTCAGCCCGAAGTAGCCGTAGACGATTGTCGGGATTCCCGCGAGGATTTCGAGCGCGGGCTTGAGGATCTTTCGGACGCCGGGCTTGGCGAACTCTGCGAGATAGATTGCGGAAAGCAGTCCGAGCGGGATTGCGAAAATGGCCGATCCAATGGTGATGATCAGGGTGCCGACAAAGAGGGGAAGCACTCCAAACTTCGGGTCGCTGAAGGTCGGGGACCATTCTGTTCCGGTCAGAAATTCGACCGGGCTGACTTTCTGGAAAAAGCCGAGGCTCTCGCCGATCAAAGTGAAGATGATCCCGAATGTGGTGAGGATCGAGATGAGTGTGCAGGCGATGAAAAGCCACCGCAGTCCTCCCTCCAGATTGCTCCGGAGGGATTTCCGATGAGTGAAGGTCGAGTGCGATCCTTCGTGGGTTGTTCCTGCGGCGGCTTGTGCCATGGCTTCTTATTTGGCCTTCAGAATCGAATCGACGGTTCCGGTGCCGGTGTTCTTTGCCGTGAAGTGCTCCTTGATTTTGGCTCGGATAGCCGCATCAAGAGACACGTAGCCAACCTGCTCGACCAGACCTGCGCCTTCATCGCCCATCACGAACTCAATGAAAGCCTTCACTTCAGGTCGGTCAGCCGACTTGACTGCGACATACATGAACTCCGGTCGGGCGAGCGGAGCATAGGTGCCGTCCTTGATGGTGTCGTGGTTCGGTTCGATGCCGTTGACCTTGAGCACCTTGAGCTTGTCGGAGTTGTTCTTGTAGTAGGCGAATCCGAAGTAGCCCAACGCCCCTTCGTCGCCTGCAACACCCGTGACCAACTGCTGGTCATCTTCGCTGGCCTGATAGTCGGCGCGGCTGTTGCCCTCCTCGCCGTTGATCTCCTTGGTGAAGAAGTCGAAGGTGCCGGAGTCGGTGCCGGGGCCATAAAGCTTCAGAGCCTTGTCCGGGAATCCGGGCTTGACGTCCTTCCAATTGTTGATCTTGGAATCCTTGTTCCAAATCTTCTTCAGCTCCTCAACCGTGAGGTCGCTCGCCCAGGTGTTCTTGGGGTTGACCACGAGCGAAAGCCCGTCGTAGCCGACCGGAAGTTCGATGTACTCGATGCCGTTGTCCTTGCAGAGCTGGATCTCCTCTTCCTTGATGGGGCGGCTCGCGTTGGAGATGTCCGTCTCGCCCGCGCAGAATTTCTTGAATCCGCCTCCGGTGCCCGATTCGCCAACGGTGATTTGAACCCCGTTCTTGGTCAGGTTGCCGAATTCTTCAGCGGCGGCTTCCGCGATGGGGAAGACCGTGCTTGAACCGTCGATCTTGATCGTCCCGGTGAGGGATTCGTAGACGGAGTTCGCGGTGGCGCTTGTGCTGCTGGGAGTTCCTCCCGTCGTGCCTCCGGCGCTTCCGCCGTTGCATCCGGCGACGACTGCGAGGGCGGCGAGGCTCATCGAGACGCCGAGGACAATGGTGGCTTGGTGATTCTTGACGATCATAACGAGAACTCCTGAAATGGCTCAGATTCCCAGCCACGATTCTAGGGGCGTTCTGTTAACCCAATGTTAACGCAGGCCCTTGTTCCGTAGAAAAGAGTGTTAAGGCCTATCAAAAAACAACGGAAGATGCATCAGCTTGCCCGAGTTGCAGGTTCCCGAATGATGTTAAGGACAGATCGAATGCTCCAATTGTGAGCGACCAAAAGCTGCTCTGCCTCTTCTTCTGTCACCGGCGAAAGTTCTCGCACGATCTTGACGCATCGCTCCCGCAGCTTGGCGTTTGTCGCCTTGACATCGACCATCAAATTTTCGACCACCTTGCCGCTCAGCACCATCGCCGCCGTCGAAATTCGGTTGAGGGCAAGCTTCTGCGCCGTTCCCGCTTTCAGTCTTGTCGAGCCGGTCAGAATCTCCGGCCCGGTCTCCAACACGATCCCCAAATCGGCATGGATGAGGAGCGGTGCGAGGCGGTTGTTGACGATCGCGCAAGTCCAGACGCCCTTCTGCTGCGCGTGTCGAAGCGCGGCGATGGTGAAAGGAGTGCGGCCGCTGGCGGCAATGCCGATCACGATATCGTTTCGATCCACCTTAAGGTCGTTGAGGGCTTCGATGGCGGCATGTTCATCATCTTCCGCGCCCTCCATCGCCTCGTTGAAAGCCTCGTGCCCTCCTGCGATCACGGCCACGAATCTGTCGGGAGTGACCCCGAACGTCGGCGGCATCTCGGCTGCGTCCATCATGGCGACGCGGCCGCTGGTGCCTGCCCCGACATAGATCACCCGTCCTCCGCTCTGGAATGCTTCAGCCGCCCTTTCGGCGGCTTCGGCAATCGGCTCTTCAGCTGCATTGAGCGCGCGGATCAAGGAAAGCTCCTCCTCATTCATCAAGCGCACGATTTCGCGTGCATTCATCTTGTCCAAGCCAATGGATCGGGGATGTCTTCCTTCTGTGCTCATAACGTGATCAAGTTTCGGGCGAGTCGTGCGGCTCCAAGAACCGGTTCAACAGTCAGCAGTTCAAGTTTGAACTGCAAAGGATGATTTGTATCGGGCTGATTCAAGATTGATTCAACCGAGGCAAGGGCTGTTGGGGCCATTTTCCAGAACCCGCCAGTCGCGGCGACCCTGACCAGAGAGTCTGCCTCCAAACGCCACTGGAGCGATCTGCGGATTTCGCTGGCAATTTGCTTCAGGTGCTGTTTCATTCTCTGAACAGATGGCAGGTGCCCCTCCTGGGCGTCGGCGGCATCAATCTCGGCGAAAGAGGCGATGAGGGAGGCGGGGCTCGGGTCTCGATAGATGGCGGCGATGATCTCTTTGACGTCAATTGAACCCAGGCGTTCGACGCAGCGAGTCTTCATGCGATCTGTCATGGGCTGCGCGAAGAGCAGGGCATCACGCAGCAGAGCGCCTCCCAACGAGAATGCCGAGCCCACATCTCCGAGCAAGGGGCCGCCACCCCCCGCGCTTTGAATTTCACCGCTGCCCCACCAGCAGACTTTGAATCCTGTCCCCGAAATCACGAGGGCGTCCACATGGCCCGCCGCCTCGAGCGCCGCCGCATAATCCGGCCAAGCCCGGATCGCCTGGCAGGCAGGAAGAACATTCCGAATGAGCCCGGTCGCGAAGGATTGATTCTCCGCCGTCAGAATTCCCGCGAAGCATCCGACTGCGGCATCAACCTCGGGACATCCGTACAGGGCCTCGGACAAGTGCTTCTGAATGGAAGAGACGGGAGTGGAGGCGATGTTGGCAGGGCCAGACTTTCCGCGAAAGACCTCGCGTCCCCTGTCATCAATCACCAGCGCGCGCGTCGTCGAGCCGCCGCAGTCAAGTCCCAGGTAGTGAGGCACGACCGAAGGGTGAGGTTACCCAAACTCGGCTAAACTCAGCCCCTATGCAGCGGTATGCCGGACAGGGGCTTCCGGAGAATGCTTCGGCGGCGGTCATCACGATTGACGCCCTGGGCAATTACGTTGTCGCCACGCCGTTGTTCCAGATGCTCAAAGCGGCCCATCCTGGCCTGAAGCTCGACTACTATGGAGGTACCCGCGTCGCGGAACTGGCGCAGGCTGAGCCGCTGATCGACCGCCACTTTGCGCTGTATGGGCATCCTCCGCACACTTTTCGACCAGAGCACACCTACGACCTCGTTGTCAATTTTGAGTTTTCACCTTATGCGATGTCGATCGCCTCAATGCTCGCGGGCGAGAGCGGGATCGTGGTCGGGCCCGCGATCAGCAATGACGGACGTTCGGAACTGGCCTGGCTGCAAGATGAACGAGGGCGGCTTGGAGCCGATCCCGATTGGACCGCTTCTGATCTGAGCCAGCGGTATCCGATTCTGAAGTCTGGCTTCATCGGGGAGATTTTCTGCCGACTCTGCGGCTTGCAGGGCGATCTGCCTTCGCCGCGAGTTCCGCTTGAGCGGACTCAATCACCAGTCGATGTCGTCGTCAGCGCCACCGCAAAGACGCCAGACAAGCTCTGGCCCGCCGACTCATGGGTGCGGCTGACCAAGGAGCTCAAGGATGGGGGAGTCTCGGTTGGCGTCGTGGGGGCGAAGCCCTCTCAGGCGCAGTTCTGGACGGGAGGAGACGCTGAACAGCGGATGATCGAAGAAGCCGGTGCCGCCGACCTGAGGGGGGTCTATTCATTGCCCCAAGTTGGAGGAGTTCTCCAATCCTGTCGATGCACGCTTTCCCTCGACAACGGCCTGCTGCATATGGCGGCGGCGGTCGGCGGGCGATGTGTCGGGCTCTATCGTCATGGCATCCATCGGCTGTGGGCTCCCCCGGTGGATACGCTTGCTGTTTTGGAGCCCGGCAAGGGCAGGGATGTCGCGGATATTCCCTTTGACCTTGTTGCCTCCGCATTGCAAATTTAACGAAAATCGCTCAAAAAACTCAAAAATCCTAAAGGACCAACGCAACGTCGATCAAAATTATTGGGTAGGAAAGCGCATTGACCCCGCTTGAGGTGCCCTCTATGGCGAAAGACGAACTGCTAGAAATCCCATCCCGCTGCCCCGTGACCGGCGGCGCGCTCTATGTGAGCGAACTCACCAACGAGGACGGCACCGTGGTGATGCGGGGCAAGTTCAAAGTGCCGACCACCGCCGCCATCGACCGACAGCATCAAGAGTTTCTCGAAATCTTCCTCCGATCCCGCGGAGTGATCTCGACTGTGGAGAAGGAGTTGGGCATCAGCTACCCGACCGTGCGAGCCCGATTGGATTCGCTCCTGGAGGCGCTCCATTTGACTCCAGTAAAGGAAGACAAGAAGAAGGCAGATTTTCGCCGCAAGATTCTGCAGCAGCTTGAGGAAGGGAAGATCACGGCAGCGGAAGCGAAGGCCAAATTGAAGGGAGAGTCGAAGTGAAGGACGAAATCAGAAGAATCATGCACCTCGTGCAGGAGGGCAAGCTCTCTCCCGAAGACGCCGCCGAACTCATCGAGGCGTTCACCGAATCGCAGGTCGAAGACAGCGAACCAGAAGCCGACCCGGCCGCCGTCGAAGTGACGCCCGAAGAGATGCCTCCCGCCGAAGCACCCAAGGAGGCTGCGGCCCCGAAGGAAGAGCCTGCGAAAGCCAAGGACCCATTCGCCAGCTTCCTGAGCGCGGTCGAAAAGATCGGCAAGGATGTCGCCCAGAACATCGACTGGCAGGACATTGCCGGCCAGGTCAAAACGGGTGTCGGCAAGGGAGTCGAAGCCGTCAAGAAGGCGGCGGATGACGCCGGAATTGGACAAAATCTGGGAGCCCTCTTTGGTGTGGCCGAGGGCAAAGTTGTTGAACTTCCCATCCAGATTCCCGAAGGCAAATTGCTGAAGATCGAGTCCGCTGCGGGCGACCTGAAGATCATTGGCGGACATGAACTGGGCTCGCTGAAGGCGAGCGCGTCATTCCGGGCGTTCAGTGCGGAGGAGGCCAAGAAGAAGGCCGCCACCTATACGCCGTTCATTGAAGAGAACGATCAGTTTGTCCTGGTTCGTCTGAACGAGGGGCCGGACAGCAAAGTAGACGCGGTGTTTCACATCCCGGCGGGCACCCCGCTCGACATCAAGAACAGCAGCGGCAAGGCAGAAGTCGCCGGAATCAGCGCGCCCGTCAAGATTCATGGATCAAGCGGCGCGATTGACTTGAAAAAGATCAATGGAGCAATTGAGATTGCATCAGCGAGCGGCGCAGTTTCGATTGAGGACACTGATAGTTCGCTCGTCAATGTTGACAGCAAGTCCGGCGAGGTGAGCTTGACAAGAGTCGGGGGCGCGATCAGCATCCGAACATCCAGTGGCTCCATTTCCATGCAGGAAGTCCATGGACGCAGTGTCAGCGCGGAGACTGCTTCCGGCTCGATTGAAGCGGATTTCAGCAAGCCGATTGTCGGAAATGTCTCCCTCCGCGCTGTTTCCGGAACAGTGGTGGCCGAAATTGCCGATGGCAGCGATTGCCGTGTGTCGCTTTCCGCCCTCCAAGGGGCTGTCGCCAGCACGGTGGATCTTGAGGATATGACTCAGGAAGGCATGACCATTCGCGGTCGTTTGGGCGATGGCACGGGTTCTCTGGAACTGAGCGCAGTGAGCGGGCTGGTTCGGCTGGGCTGGCGCGACGCGACGGCTGTTTAGGTTTGCCGGAGATTGCGACTAGTGGCGTCAGACATTCTGGCGCCACTTTTTTTGTTGCAGGTGCGCAACTCCCTTATGTAGAATAGGGTCAATGCTCCTTCCTTGTCCGCCTCGTTCTCTGCTTGTGTTCTCCCTGTTCGCAGGCCTCTCCATGCTCATCGGCTGCGGCGGTGGTGGTGCTGGGGGTGGTTC
>JAEYWW010000068.1 GCA_023428805.1 Armatimonadota bacterium
GTGCTGCGCGTATTAGTCGCGCCTCCAGGATTTTCTGGAAGCGTGAACAATACGCGCAGCACCGCAGCAAAGACAAAAAATGCCGCGCATAGCACACAAAATGTGGCAACAACGATCTGCAGCACCGCAGCAAAGACAAAAAATGCCGCGCATAACACACAAATTGTGGCAACAACGATCTGCAGCACCGCAGCAGCGATCACAACTGCCACACCCAAGACAAGAGGCCGCACGATTCCCATGACGTTCGAGCTGTTGGATCGAGAAGGTGCGTCATGCTTGCTCCTCACTTCTTTCCCGCATAATCTCAGTCAGATGGCGATCAACAAAACTGTCCTGCCGAACGGCGTGCGCATCCTGACCGAATCCGTGGGGCACGTGGGCTCGGCGAGCATCGGGCTCTGGTGCAGGACCGGCTCCTGCGATGAATTCGACAACGAGGCGGGCATCACCCACTTCATCGAGCACATGCTCTTCAAGGGCACTCCCTCGCGCACTTCGCGCGAGATCGCCGACACCATCGAGGCACAGGGAGGCAATCTGAACGCCTTCACGGACAAGCAGGCGACCTGCTACTACTGCCGAGTTCTTGCGGATCAGGCGGAAACCGGAGTCGATGTCCTGAGCGACATGATGTGCCATTCCCTTCTCGATCCCGAAGAGTTGGAGAAGGAGAAGGGGGTCGTCCTCGAAGAGATCAAACGAAGCGACGACGAGCCGGGAGACCATGTGCACGACCTCCACATCCAGTCTCGCTGGGGCTCGCATCCGCTCGGCAAACCCGTGATCGGAACCTCCGAATCCGTCTCCTCATTCACCCGCGACGCGCTGGCGGGCTATATGGAGAGACGCTATCGGGGGAATCACATTCTGCTCGCCATTGCCGGGAATGTCCAGCACGAAAATGTCGTCCAATGGGCTCAGGAACGCCTCGGCTCTCTGCCCGACGGAGGCGAGATCACGCAGCTGGATCGGCCGGTCGGCCATGCCGTCCACAAGTTTGAGGAGAAGGATGTCGAGCAGATTCACTTCTGCCTGGGAACCGACGGCCCGAGCCTGATGGATGAAGACACGCGCTACGCCGCCTCGATCCTCGACCACATCCTCGGGGGCGGAATGGCGAGCCGATTGTTCCAGGAAATCCGGGAAAAGCGCGGCCTCGCCTACTCGGTCGGCAGCTATTCCCTCTCGTACACGGCCGGCGGCGCATTCACGGTCTATGGCGGCACAAGCCCGAAGACTTGGAGCGAAGTTCCGGACCTGATCAACACGGAACTCGCCAGCTTCCGCAACGACGGCCCGACTCAAGATGAGGTCGACAAGGCGAAGATGAGCCTCTGCGGCAGCATGATCCTCGGCTTGGAGGGCATGAGCAGCCGGATGATGCGCATGTCGCGCAACGAACTCGTCCGCGGCCGCGACGTGCCGATCGAAGAGGTGACGCAGAAGATCAAGGCCGTGACGCGCGACCAGGTGACGGAGCTTGCCCGCACGATCCTCGCCGAAGATCGGCTCTCAACGACCGTCATCGGCCCCGGCAAGGCATGAGCGACATCTTCGGCGTGATGGAGGCGGCCTCCAGCGAAGCCGAACTCCTCCAGCGGTCCGCAGAGTTTCTGCGGGATCAACTGCACGCCCATGCCTGCGACATCTTCCTGCGCGACAACGCGGGGGGACTCATCCTTCGCGGCAGCACGCATGAGTCCGAGCATGTGGAGCGGCTCCGCGTCGGAAGCGGAGTCGGCCTGATCGGAAAGACTTTGGAATCCGGCCTGCCCGCCGTCATCACGCGAGGATTGTTGACCGACGAACGTTATGTCGTTTCGCCGCTGGGAGAAGCCGAAGCCTACGAGTCTGCTCTGTCTGTGCCCGTTTTCGACGGCGAGAAAGTTGCGGGAGTCCTGCTGCTGCGCTGCACCGATGAATGGCCCGACGCTCCCGCCCATTTGGATCAAGCCGAGCGGCTGGCGGCGGATTTTGGCGGGGGACTTCGCGTGTTCCGCTCCGCCTACGCGCATGGAACTCAGCTCGACCGCCTGGGCGCAGTCACCGAAGTCACGCGATCCCTCGCCTCCAGCCCCTACCTGGAGGAAATTCTGCAGCTTCTCGTCAACATGACCGCGCGGCGGTTCAACTACAAGGTCGTCACGGTTCGCCTGCTCGATGAAAAGAGAAAGGAACTCATCCTGCGCGCCACTCAAGCCACGAACAAGGCCTACCAGAACAAGCGCGCGATCGCCCTCGGCGAGAGCATCGCGGGCCAGGCGATGAAGGAGGGCCGCCCGATCATGGTCCGCGACGTGCAGAGCGAACCGGAGTACGTCGGACACGACCTGGCCGAGGAGCAGGGACTCCACTCCATGATCTGCCTGCCGCTGACCATTCAGAACCGCAGCGTCGGCGTCATGACCTGCTACACCGGCGAAGTGCGCGAGTTCTCAGACGACGAAATCCACGCGCTCGAAGCGCTGGCGAAACAGGCGGCGGTCAGCATCGAACACGCAAAACTTCAGGTCCGAAACACGCTGATGCAGGAGATGCATCACCGGGTCAAGAACAATCTGCAGCAGGTCGCCTCCCTGCTCCGGCTGCAGATTCGGCAGAGCCACTACAAAGACCCGCAGCAGGCGTTGACCGACTCTCTTGGCCGCATTCTCGCCATCGCATCAGTCCACGAACTCCTCAGCCGCGACGATCTGGATCACGTCGATGTGCGGTCCATCGCGGAGACGCTGGGAGCGCAGCTGCAGTCCTCGATGGTGATGCCCAACAAGCACATCCGATTCTCGATCCGCGGCGATGAGATTTATCTCAACACGAACCAGGCCACCCAAGTCGCGCTGATCATGAACGAACTGATCCAGAACGCGGTTGAACACGGATTTTCTGTCGCCAACGAGGGTGAAGTCCACGTCTCCATCGAAGAGAAGGATGGCGAAATCGGCCTCTGGGTCAGCAACGACGGCGACCCGCTCGCGGAGGATTTCGACATGAGCAAAGGCCAGCTCGGCCTGCAGATCATCCAGTCACTGGCCCGCGCGCTGGGAGGATATTTCCGGCTGGAGAACCGCCTCGGATGGGCGGTCGCCGAAGTCAAGTTCACTCGGGCTCGGGCAGAGTGAACTTCAGGCAGAGATTGAGCGTGTTCGCCTTTTCCCAGTGAGATTCGGGCTGCTCATGCCCATTTTCATCACACCAAGTCCAGCGTCCATCCATCTGCTCGATGAGCTGCGTGAAGATGTTCCACACCCGTCCAAAGTGGTCAATCGGATGCTTTTTTGCCGGGCGAGGCAGATGCAGGCGAGGCTCGTTGGGCATGCTGATCCAATGGGGATGCGGGGCTTCGGCGTGCTCCACATAGGCCTTCGCCGCCTCGCGCATGATCTCGGATAGCCACGACTTTTCGTGGGTTTGAAACGAGCGCGGAACAAGGTTGAAATGCGGTTCGTGAGCTGTGGCAAAGAAGGGATTGCGAGGGTCATCGCCATGGAAGATCAAATTTCCAAACCGCTTCGACTCAACATCACCCGACGAACTCATTCCTGCCGAAAGGGTAGCAGTTCAACGAGAGGCAAACTATCATTGAGCGTTACATAGAGGCCCTTTTTCCGAGGTGATCCCAAAACTTTGGGAGGAAAGACGGATGCCCCTGCCGCTCTCTTGTCGTGTGATAACACGCTAAACTAGCCGAACGATGCTTCGTGTGGTGATGCTTTCCTGGGAATATCCTCCGCGAATCGTCGGCGGCATCAGCCCGCACGTCTACGATCTTTCGCCTCGCTTGGTTGAGATGGGATGCGAGGTGCACGTTGTCACGAAATCCACTCCCCTCGCCCCAGATGAGGAGATCGAGCCAAGCGGCGTCCATGTACACCGCGTCCATTTGGATGGAGAACCGAAGAACTTCATCCACGAGATCCAGCTTCTGAACAAGGCGACTGACCTGCGGGTGAGGAAGCTTCTTGAGGATTGGCGCCCCGGCGGGCAGCCCACCATCTTTCACGCCCACGACTGGCTGTCCTTGGACTCGGCACGTGAGCTGAAATACGAATACCAACTCCCCATGATCGCGACTGTCCATGCGACGGAGTGGGGGCGAAACGGCGGCGTCCACAACGATCTGCAGAAATACATCCACGAGCAGGAGTATTGGCTGACCTACGAAGCCTGGCGCGTCATCGTCTGCACCGAGTTCATGAAGGGCGAGGTCAACCGCTATTTCTCCTGTCCCAACGACAAGATCGACGTGATCTACAACGGGGTCAATGCGGCGAAGTTTGAGTTTGATTGGACCGAGGAGGAGCGAGCCGAATGGCGGCGACGACTGGCGTTGCCCACGGAAAAAATCGTCATGTATGTTGGGCGGTTTGTGCGTGAAAAAGGGATTCATGTGCTGCTGGAAGCCGCCAGCGCGGTCCTCGCACACGAGCCCAATACCAAGTTTGTGATCGTCGGCGGCGGCAACCGCGAGGCTTTGGAGAAGTTCGTTCGATGGTATGGGTTGAAGGACAAGGTGCTCTTCACCGGGTTCATGGCGAATCGTTCACTCCATCAGCTCTATCGGTGCGCCGATGTCGCCGTCTTCCCTTCGCTCTACGAGCCGTTCGGCATCGTGGCTCTCGAAGGCATGGCGGCGGGAGCGGCGGTGGTGACTTCGGACGCGGGCGGACTGCCCGAAGTCGTGCTGCACGACAAGACCGGAACGACCACCTATGCAGGCGATCCTGGGAGTTTGGCTTGGGGCATTTTGAACGTATTGCGCGATCCCAAACGCGCGGAGAAGTTGAAGAAAGCCGCCCGGGAAAGGTTGTCGGCGGAGTTCGACTGGACTGTCATCGCCGAGCAGACCAAGGCGGTCTATGACCGGGTTTGGGCGGAATTTCTCCAGTCTTATTGGGCCGACAAGACACTCTGGCCCGTCACGCCCGGGGCCGAAGAACGAGCGCAGAAGCTGGGTGTCGAACGCAAGGCGTCCACCGGCTCATTTGTGCCTCGCCCGATGCCGCACCACAACATCAGCGAACCCGTCCGCGACGCAGACGAAGTCATTGCGGGCGGCCACACCGAAGAGGAAGAAGAGCAGGCCCCTTAAACCAAAGCCGCCTGGTCGCTCTCCTGCTCAAACGCACTGTAATAATAAGGCGTCGCGCTCTCGAACTCACCTGCGCAGGTATCGACCATTTTGTAATGGGTGGCTCGCCCACTCATGGCCCTCACCTCGTCCACACTCACGCCACAGATCGAAGAAATGACATGAAGTGAAAATCCTGAATCAAGAGCAGCATTCAGGGATTCTAAAGTCAATCCCGTATGAAGGCTTTTCTCGACCTTCACCAGGTTCGCAATCTTGGTCAAAAACCAGGGATCGACGCGGCTGATCTTGTGGACCTTCTCGATGCTCCATCCTCGCCGCAAAGCCTCCGCCAAAGCCCAAAGCCGTTCATCTGTCGGCTTGCGAACCGCGATTTCGAGCTGATCGTCGGGCGTCTGCTCAGTCTCTGAATCACCCTGAAACTTGGCATGGCGCAGATCTTTCTGCTTCACTTCCAAGCCTCTGATCGCCTTCATCAGCGCCGCTTCAAAAGTCCGATCAATCGCCATGACCTCGCCCGTCGCCTTCATCTGAGTGCTCAGGCCGCGGTCGCCGGAGCCGAATTTGTCGAAGGGCCAACGGGGAATTTTGACGACGCAGTAGTCCAGGGCTGGTTCGAAGCACGCCTTGGTCGTCTTGGTGACCATGTTTTCGATCTCGTCGAGCGTCTTGCCCGTCGCGATCTTGGCGGCGACGCGGGCGATCGGGTAGCCCGTCGCTTTTGATGCCAGAGCCGAAGAGCGAGAGACGCGCGGGTTGACCTCGATGATGTAGTAGCCAAAACTGTCCGGGTCCAACGCCATCTGGACATTGCAGCCGCCTTCGATCCCCAAAGCATTGATGATCTTGAGCGAGGCTGTCCGCATCATGTGATATTCGATGTCGGAGAGCGTCTGCGAGGGAGCGACAACGATGGAATCGCCCGTGTGGACGCCCATCGGGTCGAGGTTCTCCATATTGCAGACCGTGATGCAGTTGCCTTTGGAATCCCGCATCACTTCGTATTCGATCTCCTTCCAGCCCAGCAGCGAACGTTCGACCATCAACTGCGAGCGCATGGAGAGCTTGAGGCCCTTGCGCCCGATCTCCCAGAGCGCATCGCGGTCGTTGGCGATGCCGCCTCCCGTGCCGCCGAGCGTGTAGGCGGGGCGGATGATGCAGGGGTAGGGGACGACATCGAGGATCGCCTGAAGCTCTTCCTCGCTCTCAATGATCCAGCTCTCGGGAACCGGCTCCTTGATTTCGCGCATCAAAGATCGGAAAAGCTCGCGGTCCTCGGCTTTGCGGATAGCGTCGAGCTGGGTGCCGAGGAGCTTGACGTTGTACTTCTCCAAAATTCCCCCCTCGGCAAGCTGGCTGGCAAGGTTGAGGCCAGTTTGTCCTCCGAGAGTGGGAAGAAGGCCGTCGGGACGCTCTCGTGCAATCACTCGTTCGCAGAATTCGACCGTCAGCGGTTCGATATAGACCGCGTCGGCGGTCTCCTCGTCGGTCATGATCGTCGCGGGATTGGAGTTGATGAGGACGACTTCGTAGCCCTCTTCTTTCAAGCTTTTGCAGGCCTGAGTTCCCGCATAGTCGAACTCCGCCGCCTGTCCGATGATGATGGGTCCGCTTCCGATGACGAGGATCTTCTTCATGCGTGGCTCAAAGAATTATGAGCCGTGCAAGACCCTTTGCAGCGACCTTTGCGGAACCTTGGCTTCTGCGATCAAGTTTGATATCATAGAGTCATGCTGACCGTTCTCATTGCGACCGTTCTGCTCGGAGCGCCCCAGAATAAAACTCCCGAACCGAAGTGGTTGACGAATTTCGCTGAAGCTCAGAAAGCCGCCAAGAAGGCCAAGAAGCCGATGCTTGTCAACTTCACCGGCAGCGACTGGTGCAGTTGGTGTCATAAGCTCCACGACGAAGTTTTCGCAAAGTCAGACTTCAAGAAGTGGGCCGACAAGAAGGTCATCCTGGTCGAGATCGACTTTCCGAACCAGAAAAAACAGAGCGAACTCATCAAGCAACAGAACAACGATCTGCAGAAAAAGTACAAGATTCAAGGCTTCCCCACCATCCTGCTTTTGGATGCAGAAGGAAAAGTCCTCGGTCAGAGCGGATATATGAAGGGAGGCCCGAGCGTGTGGACCAAGGACGCCGACAAGCAGCTCGCCGAAGCCGCAAAGAAGAAGGCCAAGCCTGCTCCTCGACCGGAGCCCGTGATCGAGTATCCGGAATACGTCAAGAAAGAGCTTTATTCAGAAGTTGACCTGCGCGGCAAGAAGATGCCTGAAGTCAAAGCCACTGAATGGCTGACCGCAAAGCCCGATCTCAAAGGCAAGGTGGTTCTCTACGACTTCTGGGCAACCTGGTGCGGCCCCTGCCGCAAAGTCATCCCGGAAATGAACGAATGGAGCAAGAAGTTCAAGGATGATCTCGTCATCATCGGGGTGAGCAACGAGGAGCGAGGTCCCGTGGACGCCTATCTCAAAGAGCAGCCGATCAACTATTCACTCGCTCTCGACACAAAAAATAAGTTCAACGGCGATCTCAAGATTCAGGGCATCCCCCATGTCTACGTGGTGTCGCCCGATGGAATCGTGCGCTGGCAGGGCTTCCCTCTCCAAGCGGAAGACACTCTGACCACCGAAAAGCTCGAACAGATCATCAAAGCCTCGAAAAAGCCGCGATAAAGAATCGAAACTCCCCGAGTACTCTGGAGTGCGGTCAGACATGACCGCTTTCACCTCCGCCGGAGGCGGCCTGTCGC
>JAEYWW010000070.1 GCA_023428805.1 Armatimonadota bacterium
AACCATCGCCGAGATGGAAGCTCGACTCACTGAGTTCAAGGCGAAGAAGGGCTGATTGTTTCCGGTTTGAGGCCGGATGAAGGAGCGGGCGCGGTTTGAACCGCGTCCGTTTTCTTTGGCGGCGGCTTGTAAGTCATCCGCCGGTGGATTCCGTACCAGGCCAGGCCGATTGAAAGCAGCGTTGCAAGAGCGACGCCGATCTTCTCATCGCGGGTCATCGCGAATTCCCGGGCATTCACGATCAGCACTGTCGCCCCGATGGGCACGAGGGCGGGGAGCATCCCAAACGGCGTGAGCAGGACCAGCGCCATATAGAAAACCAGCACGCCCGCCAGCCATTGCGCCGTCTTCTTCACCCTCATTTTGAAGCGGAAGAGCACGACGAAGAACATCATGCTGAAGATGAGGTCGGCGGGGCCGACGCTGATGAGTGCGGGGCTTTGAACCCCTTTCGGTGCGGCGCCCTCCGGCTGGCTTGGACGCACGCTCGGCACCTTCATTGCAACAGAACTGAAGACTTCTGGACGCTTTTCGACCGTTTGCGCCACAAAGGTGGTCGGGTTCATCACCAGGAAAATATCGAACCCAGCCAGAAAGATCGCAACGGGCAGAATGAGATTCTTATCCTTGATCAGCAGTCCGACGAGTGCGCCCAGTCCGGTCGTCCAGACCAGAAGCGAGGACTGCATGAGCGTATCCACGCCCACTGTCGGCCATCCTGTCTTCGGCATCACATAGGCAAGCAGCAAAGCCAGCCCTGCATGTGCAAGCGCTCCCGGGATGAGCCAGGCGAGCGCCTTCTTTGCTGTCCAGTCATGATCTGCGGCTCGGAACAGCGCATAGATCGGCGCACCGATGAAGATGACCCCACTCAAAAGCGAGAACCAGATGGGAAGGGGAACTGCGGCAAGCAGGAGTCGGATGAGCGCCAATGCTCCGATCGCAATCCAAAAAAATCCTCGACCTTCAGACAGCCAGGAGCGCACGCTCCTCCTGTCGCTGCAAGACACGGCGATAGACATCTTCCACCTGGTCCGTCATGCCGGACACCGTATATTGTCGGCTCGTTCGGCGCGCTCCCTCGGATAATTCTGCCGCGAGGATGTCGTCGGAGAACAATCGGTGGATCGCCTCGGCCATGTCCTCGGCTTCGTTGCGCAGAAGGAATCCATTGACTCCATCCTGAACCGCCATCCCGGCTCCGCCCCCCTTGACAACAATCGCGGGCAGTCCATAGGTCATCGCCTCAATGACGACGAGCCCCTGGGTTTCGGTCATGGAGGAGAACACAAAGGCGTCGGCGGCTGCATAATACTGATCCACGTCGCGCCGGGCCACAAAGCCAACCAGCTTAACCTTGTCGCCAATGCCGAGGTGCCGCGCCCTGGTCAAGATTTCCTCCCGGGCGGGACCGTCTCCCACCAGCCAGAGACGAAGATGCGGATCGCTTTGAAAGGCGATCGCCGCCGCTTCAAGGATGGTGATGATGTTCTTCTCAATCGCAAGCCTGCCCACATAGAGCAGCAGTCGGCTGTTCGGAGTAACTCCCAGATTCGCGCGGGCCTCCATTCGATTGATCATGCGGGGGTTGGGAACTCCAGTGGGGATCACCGCGCAGGGTGTCTTGACCGCATGGCGTCGCAGCCAGCGTTCGCTCGCCTCGCTCGGTGTGATGACGTAGTTCATCAGGCTGTAGTAGTAGTTCGTGTGCTTTGCAATCTTGAACCTGAGCAGCCGCTTTGGAATGATCGGAATATAGTGCGCGTACTTGTCGTAATGCGTGTGATAAGTCGAGACCACCGGAATTTCGCAGGATTGCGCCCACCGAAGACCGACAAACCCGACCGTGAAAGGGGTGTGGGTGTGAACGATGTCGAAGCGCTCTCGCTTGAACTCCGGAAAAAGGTGATAAAAGGGAGGGAACGCCAGCGGATAGTCCTTGGCAAAGGGCGTCCGATAAGCCGGGAACCGGTGGATGTTGGGGTCCTGCTCGCGGTGGCCGGGGAACCGCGAAGTATACAGATGAACAGAGTGGCCCCGCTCCCGCAACTCGGTCATGAGCGCGTCGATGCTGACGCTCACTCCATTGAGAATCGGGAGCGCGCTGTCGGAGAAGATGGCGACCCTCAGGGGCCGGTTTTCAGGAATCTTCGGGAAGCCGGCCATGTTCGTCCACAAACTTAACGACATGGCTGAGGCGGAATCTCCTCTGCCCGCCTTTGGTCCGATGATGCTCCATCCAGCCCCGATTGGTGTAGCGCCGCACGGTGGCGGGGCAGACACCCAGCAGGCGGCTGACTTCTTCCAGCGTGAGTTCGGGGTCGATCAGGCGGCGGATCAGCTCCTCACGTGACTCTTTGAAGTCGCCCTGATAGTAGTTCGAAGTGACGTCGTCCGCATAGAACTTGCCGAGAAAATTGATGTGCTTCGGCAGGCTGTCCAGAAGCCGCTGAAGATCGTTGTCCAGCACCTCCTTCGGCTCCGCCGCCGACTTGCGTCGGGGACGGGGGGCGCTCAGCTTGGTGCGTCTGAATTTTGTCGTGCCCTCGACGCCGTTGCTGGTCGCCTTGGGTTTGCGGGCGGGAGTCTCCTTGATGGGCTTGTCGAGAAAGGCATTCTCGATATAGGCCAGCGGGTCGAAGTCCTTGGTGCCTGCCATGTCGCTCTCGCTGGTGATCGTACCCGCTCGTTTGAACCTAAAGCATCAAAGGATCAGCATCGAATCGCCGAAGCTGAGAAAACGATACTGTTGCTGAACTGCTTGTTTGTAAGCCTCCATGACCGCCTCTCGTCCCGCCAACGCGCTGATCATGAGGAGCATTGTGGTTTTTGGCATATGAAAATTAGTGAACATGCCTTCAATAATTTTGAACTCATAACCCGGTGTGATGTAGATTTGCGTGCTCATCTTTCCCGGCTGGATGCGCCGTTTGCCCGTTGTCAGACTCTCCAGAGTCCGAACCGTAGTGGTGCCGACGGCGATGATCCGCCCAGCTGCAGCTTCGATCATCTGCGCGGTTTTCTCTGGAACTTCACAGTGTTCGCCATGGATCAAGTGCTCTGCGGCATCCTCGGACTGGATCGGGCGGAAGGTGTCGAGACTGACGTCAAGCGTCACTTTGGCAATCTGGACTCCCTTTGCCTGCAGCTCCACGAGAATGTCGTGAGTGAAATGAAGCCCCGCTGTCGGTGCGGCTGCCGAACCGGGCCTGTCCGCATAGATGGTCTGGTAGCGGGATCGGTCTGCCAGAGATGCTTTGATGTAGGGGGGTAGAGGCGCGAGGCCGACCGCATCCAGGTCAGAGGCCGACCCGCTCGGGAATCGGAGATGCTTCAATCCCTCGCCCAGATCAGCCACGACTTCGGCGACCAAGCCCGATTCAAAGTCGATCCTTTCGCCCACCCTCAGCTTCTTGGCGGGCCGGGTGAGGGCTATGTAGGTTTCCGGAGCCGCTTCCCGGAGCAGCAGCGCCTCCACCCGTGCTCCAGTCGGACGATTTCCGTAGAGCCGCAGCGCGCTGACGCGGGTGTCGTTCATCACCAGCAGATCGCCTGGTTCCAGGAGCGCGGCGCAATCACGGAACCGCCGATGCTGGATTTCGCCCGTTGATTTATCCAAATGAAGCAGACGGCTTGCCGCCCGATCTTCCAGCGGAGTCTGCGCGATCAGTTCCTCGGGCAGAAGGTAGTCGAAGTCGGAGAGCGGGAGCTTCACGCGAGCGATCTCACCCGATCCAGCAAGCCTGCGAAGCCTTGGTCGGAGTGATCCGCCAGGAATGTGTGCATTCCCACTGCCCGCGCCCCTTGAACGTCGGCGATTGGATCGTCCCCGACATGAAGAGCTTCGCCCGGTTCAACGTTGAGCGATTTGAGGG
>JAEYWW010000073.1 GCA_023428805.1 Armatimonadota bacterium
CATGAATGAAGGCCGCGGCGTCTCACCCTACAAGGGCCGCGACCACCATCCTCGCGCCTTCACCATGTGGATGGCGGGCGGCGGCATCAAGCCGGGAACCGCAGTCGGCGTCACCGACGAGTTGGGCTACAACATCGTCGAGGACCCTGTGCACGTGCATGACCTGCACGCGACACTCCTGCATCTGATGGGCATCGACCACACGCGTCTGACCTACAAATCGCAGGGGAGAAATTTCCGCCTGACCGACGTGCATGGCAACGTCGTCCAGAAGCTGCTTGCTTGACTCAAGGGGCACAGGCAAGAGCGGCGGCTAGCCGCCGCACTCCTGCGTCAACGTGCGTGGAAATCCCGCGCCTGCTCCAAAATCTCCCTCGCCCGCGCGAGGGGCCACTGGGTGGCGGAATCGCTGAGCGCGTTCGCGGGATCGGGGTGGATTTCGAGAAAAAGAGCATCGATTCCGACCGCGCAGGCGGCGCGAACCATCGCGGGGATCGATTCTCGGACGCCGCCCGTCGCCGTTCCGGCTCCACCGGGGCGCTGGGCGGAGTGGGTGGCGTCGAAGCACACGGGATGCCCGAATGACCGCATGATCTCCAGGCCGGGCATATCAACGATCAAAGTGTTGTAGCCGAACGTGGTTCCGCGCTCGGTCAGCATGATGCCCTTGGCGGTGTAGCTCTCCAGCTTCGCGACAATATTTTTGGTGTCGTGGGGGGCGAGGAATTGACCCTTTTTGACATTGACCGGCTTTCCGGTCATCGCCGCCGATTCCAGCAGGTCGCTTTGGCGGCAGAGGAAGGCGGGGATTTGGAGAATATCGACGACGGACGAAGTGGGGGCCGCCTGCTCGGGGAGGTGGATGTCGGTCGTGGTGGGAAGATCGAACTTGCGGCCAACAGCCTGGATGATCTCCAGCCCCGCCTCCATGCCCGCTCCGCGAATGGAGCCGCCCGAGGTCCGGTTGGCTTTGTCGAACGATGCCTTGAAGATGTAGTTCAGCCCAAGCTCAGCGCAAAGTTCTTTGACCTGCCCCGCGACCTCCTCACAGAGAGCCGGAGACTCGGCGAGGCAGGGGCCGGCGATGACGGTCAGCGACCCATCCCCGATCTGGAAATCCTTAACGTGAAGCAACTGCACTGCCCGCCGCCCTTCCAGCTTGGAGGAACTTGATGAACTCCTCATTGTTGGGCGCGAGCCCCTGATAGACCTTCAATACCCTCTCAGTTTGGGGATCCATCACCACATAGACTGGATTGGTTGAAGTTTTCGTAAGTCTTTCCCGCAGTGCGGCATTCGCACGGTTCTCGGCATCGGGGCGATCTGTGAAAAGCTCGGCGAGTTGGAACTGTTCAAGTTCTTCCCGAACGTCCTTGGACGGGAAGACTTCGGATTCCATGACGCGGCAGTTCGTGCACGTATAGCCCGTGAAGTTGATGAAGAGGAGCTGATTTTCGGCAATCGCAGTTGCTTTTGCGGTTTCGTAGCTGAGAATCCAAGGAAGTTTGTCTTTGCGCTCGGCCACCTGTGTGCTGGGCATGAATCCGCTCAAACTACCGAGAGGAGCACCTTGGATCGCAGCGAGCCAATAGAAGGCAAGACCAATGCTTGCCACCCCAATCACACGGCGGGGAATGCCGATGTTGGTGCTTTGATCTTTCGGCAGCTTGATCCACCCCAGAAGATAGAGTCCCGCCATTGCAAAGAGCGCAGCCCAGATCGCAAGGAAAATTTCCTTGGGGAGCAGCTTCCAGTTCTCCAGCAAGTCGGCATTTGACAAAAATTTGAGAGCGGCCGCCAACTCCACAAAGCCGAGAAAAGCCTTCACCGTGACGAGCCAAGTCCCCGATTGCGGCATCTTGGCAAGAAGCTGCGGAAAAAGCGCTAAAAGGAAGAAGGGGAGCGCAAAGGCAACGCTGAACCCAACCATGCCAAGGATGGGATAAAACCAATCACCGCCAGCCGCACCAGCCAACACCGTTCCTGCAAACGGCACGGTGCAGGTAAACGAAGTGAGGCTGAAAGCCAATCCCATCAAAACCGGCCCGACAAAGCCGCCAGATTTGCCACCCTTCTTTTGAAGCTTGTTGACGACCCCGCTGGGGATGTAGATTTCAAAGACTCCGAAGAGGTTGGCGGCAAGAACCACGAACAGAATGGCAAGGCCGAGATTGACCCATGTGTTCGCCGCGATAACCTGAACACCCGAGGCGCCGAAGATTGCGGTGACGATCAGTCCCAGTGCGACAAATGTGCCGATGATTCCCAGACAGTAGGCGATGGCCCCACTGAGATTCTTTTTCTTGTCGCCGGCTGATTTGCTGAAGAAGCTGACTGTGACGGGAATCATAGGCCACACGCAGGGAGTCAGAAGCGCGCCCAGTCCCGACAAGAACGCAAAAAGCAAGAACATGAACGGACCTTGCTTCTTGGCGTTTTCGATGTTCAGCACCGTTTCGTCAACTGGACCAGGCTGGGTTCCGGCTGCAGGTTTTTCTTCCGGCACGATGTAGCTGGCGGGCTGCTCGGGGACGGCGGTGCTGGCGGCGGCGAAATCCGCGCGGCCTGTGCCAGCAGAAGGCGCAACTATGAACTCAAGCTTCTCCGTTGCGGGATTGGCGCAGAGCCTCTCGTTGCAGACTTGGAACTTCAGGTCAACCGCGTACTTGCCCGGCTTGGCATCATCCGCCAGCTTGATTGGGATTCCGAACGACATGCCCCCTTTGAACTTGGCAACTTCAGTTTTGAACCCTCGGTCGTAGACGTAATGAGGCTTGGGGAAGAGCGGATCGCCCGCGAGAGTGTAGGGCGCGCCTTCCACAGCCGAAACCTCAAGCTCGATCATCTCGCTTGGCTTTTCGGGGGAGTAGACATAGGCTCCTTCACTGAATTCGCCGGTGACGATCACGCGGGCGTGTTCGCCGGGGCGGGCATCGGCGGGATCCAGCTTCGCCGACCATTTGGCGGACGGCGAATCGGCCTGCGCCCACGACATGACGCCGAAGGTCGCAGCGGCCACGGCGGAAAGAATTCGCGCGAGGAGCCTCATTTTGAACTTACTTGACGGTGACGGTCGCGGTGGCTTCGACCGTGGACGGCGGGAAGCAGGCCGAGTCGTCGCAGAGCTGGTAGTTGACCTTCACCTTGACGGTCGTCTTGCCCGCCTTGGCCGGAGCTTTGAATGTCACGGGAATCTTGACGGTGCCTTCGTAGACCATCGTCTCGCTGCCGCCCGCATTGCCGGATTTGCCCTTCGGATAAGCGGCTTTGACGATCTTGACTGATCCATCAGCGGCCGTGATCTTCAAGGGAATCTCGTAGTCCTTGGAAGGCGGATTCTGGTAGGCATGGTAGCCCGCCGGGATGACGACGGTGACGTCGCCCTTGAATTCTTTGTTCTTCGCCGCCGTGGTCTTGGCCAGTTTGATCGAAGCCGACGGCTTCGGAGCCTGGGCCATGGCCATCACGGCGACCGACATCACACCCAAAAGAGCAATTTTCTTCATCATCACACCTTGTTAGACGAGTGAGAGTGGTAACTCATGTCGTCATTGACACGGTTCCAAAAAATGAACCCGCAGGGGTATTGTGGCCCAGGTTGGGCCGACGTCAGCCCGTCAGCCCCATCCACCGACGAATTCGATATACGGTCGTCGAGCGATTGATCTCCGCAATGGCCTGAGTGAGGGGGACGCCTTTGGGGCAGACCTTGACGCAGTTCTGGGCGTTGCCGCAGTTGGTGATGCCGTCCTCGCTGGTCATATAGTCGAGGCGGTCATGCTCAAGAGCCTTGCCGATCGGATGCAGGTTGAAGAGGAGGGACTGACCGACCGGTGCGGGACCGACGAACGTGTTCTTGTCGTTGAATTGCGGGCAGGCTTCCATGCAGCATCCACAGGTCATACACTGAGACAATTTGTAGCGGAGCTTGCGGATGTTGTCATCCTGCGGCTGGGCCATGCCGAGGTCGTAGCTGCCATCAATCGGAACCCACGCCTTGACCTTGATGAGGCTGTTGAACATCGCAGATCGGTCGACAATGAGATCGCGCACGAGAGGAAATTTGGTCATCGGCTCCAGCGTGATCTCCCAAGCGTCGCCATTCTCCTTGCCGACCACTTCAATGAGCGCGGTGCAGGCCTGGCGGACATGGCCATTGATGATCATGGTGCAGGAGCCGCAGACCTCCTCAAGACAGGCCGCTTCCCACGCGGGAGGCTCGACAGCCTTGCCATCGGTATTCGTGGGCCTCTTGCGGACTTCCATCAGACTGGAGATCACGTTCATGTTCTCGCGATACGGGATTTCGAACGTGTCCCAATGTGACGGCTGGTCCTTTGCCGCCTGACGCTTCACCTTGAGCCGGATCGTCTGTGCCATAACTGAGTTTCGGTTCCTGCGTTATTCTACGTGATACACGTGGGGGAAAACTGGACTCCCGGGAACTTAATGACGACCATCATGCCAGAAGCGACTCCCGCTCACCCGACTCAACCACGTGTCCACGTGCTCGGAGTTCCGGTCGATCAACTCACGATGGATCAGACCTTGGAGCGCGTCGAAGCCATGATTGAATCAGGCGAATCGCATCTTGTGGTCACTGCAGATTCGAGCGGAATCGTCATGGCGCAGACGGACGAAGAACTCATGTCCCTCTACCGCAAGGCCGATCTGAGCACACCGGACAGCAACGGTGTCGTCTGGGCGATGAAGCGGAAAGGGTGTCCGCAGAGGGAGCGGGTGACCGGTGTGGAACTGGCCGACAGAATCTGCGCCTTGAGCCCCGCCAAGGGGTGGTCCATCTTTCTGCTTGGAAGCGAGCCGGGAGTCGCTGAGCAGGCCGCGAGAAATTTGGAGATCAAATATCCCGGCATCAAGATCGCCGGGCATCGGCATGGATACTTTAAAGCGGAGGAGGATATGGATGTGGCGGCGGAAGTCGCGCCGTTCAGCCCCGATGTGCTGCTCGTGGCGATGGGCATTCCCCGGCAGGAAAAGTTCATCGTCCGCACGATGCCGACCATTCGTGCGCGCGTCGCTATCGGCGTGGGAGGCACTCTGGATGTCTTCGCGGGCAAAGTCAAGCGGGCGCCAGTGATCTTTCAAAAAATGAAGATGGAGTGGCTCTGGCGGCTTCTGCTGAATCCGACCAAGTTCAGCAAAGTCAAACTCCTGCCGAAGTTCGTGATGATGAATCTGAAGTCAGGGAAATGAGAATCTACACCCGGAAAGGCGATGCGGGGAGGAGCTTGATGCCGGGCGGAGCGAGCGTGGCCAAGGATGACATTCTTCTCCAGACAGTAGGCGATCTTGATGAACTCAACTGCGCGTTGGGAGCCGCGTCCGTTCACAACTTTCCCATCGAGGTTGAGGAGCCTCTGCTTCGCATCCAGGCAAGGCTTTTCGAGATGGGGGCGCTCATCACCATGCCGTCGCAGATCGCGCCTGCGGATTGGACGGCCGAGATTCAACTGCTCGAAGACGAGATCGACTTCTTCGGGATTGGCCTTCCCGAATTGCGTAATTTCATCCTTCCGGGTGGTTCAAAAGGGGCAGCTTCCCTGCATCAAGCACGCGCAATTTGCCGCCGCGCGGAGCGCAGTGTGGTGAACTTGGCCCATAATAGGGAAGTTGACGCGAATCTTCTCGCGTTCATCAATCGTTTGAGCGATTGGCTGTTCGCCGCCGCGCGATGGGTGAACCATCACGAGGGCGGCGAGGAAAGG